>NZ_JBXEQE010000029.1:0-83458 GCF_056858335.1 Agaribacillus sp. DX54 | reverse complement strand
TAGTTATGGGTATTCAATAATTAGGTTACTGGCAGTTGTAGTGCTTTTGAGAGGAATTCTTCTGTGGTCTTTATTGGTTTGCCAGGCAATTACCAGTAGGATATTGTTGTATTCAGATGGATATGGTTGGATACGACATAGCGTAGCCTAACTAGAAAAGAAATAATGCCGCATTATCACTCGTCAATTGTATAACCCAAAATACTCCTCCAACCTCTTCAAATCCTCCATCAAAAAGTTCGATCGAGAGCCAGTCATCCCGACTTTGCCTGAATTGTTATGATTCAGGCTTTTTTGTTTGAATTCGAAAGAAATTGTAACTAAAGCCTCCTTTTTATCAATAATATTAACGGTAGTTAAAACATATTTGGATCCTGTAAAAAATCCTTTAGATTAAAGTTCTATAATATATGAAACTTATTTCTTATCTTTGCGTTGATTTAAATAAAGATTTTGGAATTATTACGGATAAATAAACTGAAAAAACTCAAAAATAAAAATCGTGGCAATATAAAACTGATTAAAGCGATTGATAAGTTGACTTCAGATATTGAAAATGCCAAATGGACAAAACAGACTGATATTAAAGAAACTAGACCTGATGCTGATTGTGTGCATAGCAATGGATTTTATTTTTTCGATTTGAATGTTCACCGCACAATGATTTTGGTGGTATTCGAAGATAATGAGGCGACTGTTATCTGGACTGGTACACATGATGAGTATGATAAAACCTTTAAAGGGAATAAGAAAACGATTGAGAAATGGTTACGTATTCAAAAACTGATATAACATGGATAGATTTTCGATACAAAACATACAAAAGATTAATTCACTAACAAGTGAACTAGAATTTGAAAAAGCTTCTTCTTTGTTTTTACAGCTTCGAGTACTTGAAAAGAAAGATAAATCATACAGACCAATCAGGAATCATTTACGTGATTTGATTAAAGATTACGAAAAAAGCAATTGGGTAGATGAAGATAGCATTACCGATATTCAAATCAAGGAGAGTGATTTAGCCGAGGTATTAGTGCAAGCTGAGAATGAGTTTTATCACAAGAGAAAAGAATTGATTAAAGCAAAATTAAAAAAGACAGGGTTAAACCAAAATGATTTAGCTAAAATACTCGGGCATAGAAAAGGGTATATGTCAGAGTTGATAAATGGATTACGACCTTTCTCAAAAGAAGATTTAGTTGTAATCAATCGGCTATTTAAAATAAAATTTGAAGATTTGATTCCTAGGTTTATAAAACAAGAAAGAGCATCGCATATTAAAAAGACTTTGGAGACACTTTCAAACAATAAGATTAGATTGACAAAAAAGGATTTTGATTTACAAATGGCTTGATGGTGAATCATCTACGTTCGCTAACACGCAATATGCGTAAGCTGGGCGATGTGGGTAAATTAAACTTATGTACATTTACTCAAAATTGTAGTGGTTTGAAAAGTTTGAAACCTTCAGTCGCCTACCTTGCATATACTGTAACCAGTCCCAAAACTCGGACTGTTTTTGAAAGGAGTTCAATATCAATCAAATAGCTCGAAATACTCCTCCAACCTCTTCAAATCCTCCATCAAAAAGTTCGATCGAGAGCCAGTCTGTAATCAGTAAACAAAACTGCACAGAAAATGGCAATTAGGAATGCACCGTTTTTGGCAACAAGCGTGCACAGGTCTGGCAAATATAATCGAGTTAATTTTCATGGTCAAAAAAAGATTTTCTATTTTTCATTCTGTAGCTTTTTCCGGTTAGGTTAATCACTTCGCAATGGTACAATAACCGGTCAAGCAAAGCGGTGGCCAGCACTTGGTCATCGAGCATTTTGGCCCAGTCAGCAGGCATCTTGTTGGTGGTGATGATAAAAGCGGTATTCTCATAGAGTTGGTTTATAAAATGAAAGAAGTTAACAGCCTGATTTTTGTCAACAGGGAAGAGCATAATGTCATCGATGACGATGAGGTTGGCTTTCAGCAGGCGTTTATAATCGGCTAGAGCTGTTCGTGTAAAGTCTTTCATTTTCAGTATGTTCAGGATTTCTTCCATGGTCCTGAAATAGGCTTTGTAGCCGCCTGTCACAGCATCGGCACACAGCCCTGCTGCCAGGAACGATTTGCCCACACCAGATGGGCCCATCAGCATCAGGTTAAAAAGCTGATCAAGCCATCCCAACTCCCGTAGCTGACTGATACGTGTTTTGTGCAGGCCATTGTCAAAGGAGTAATCATACTCATCCAGGTTAGATTTTTCAGGCAACCGTGCAGCTTTCAACCTCCTTTTCACCTCGTTAAGATGGCGGTGTTGTGCTTCTGCAGCTAGTAACTCAAGGGTAAACTCCCAAAAGCCACATCCCCTGGATTCGGCCTTGCAGATGAGCTGCTCAATGTTGGCATTGATGCCGGCGGTTTTAAACTGCCGACAGTAGTTGGTAATCAATGCTCTTTTATCGATGTTTTCCATTTTGTTGATCTTTATTTATGATTTGCTGATAGTCTTCAATAGCACTGGTATCGGGTTTTTTGAATGCATCTTTACTTACCGATCCGCTTATAGGGTTCAGGGCAACGATTTTAGCCTGTTTGGATGACTGTTGTCCTTCCATCAGATGGTTGATGATCGCTTTAAAATCTGTGGCATTGTAAATATGGTTTTCCAGGCAGTAATCACAGGCCTGCGCTACAATTTCCGGGGCTATCTTGCGTATAGTTTCTCTGATCATAATGATCTGATCCCGGATATAACGGGGTTTGTCCTTACGGATCCCGGCGAGCCATTGCTCCCCTTTTTCTACATCGGGCAGTAACTGACTGAGCCCAGTGATCATCTGGTCGATGGCGGCCGTTTTATCGCGTTTATGATCAGTATTGATGACCTTTTTGCCCTTGCCAACGGCCAGCCGGTGACGACAGAGTTCATGGTTGCCTTCCTTGTCGGTAATGATCAGATATCCCTTTTGGACTTTTATGGCCACTTTTGTGCCTTTGCCTTGATATGTGCCTAAAGGCAAGGAATATAAATTGCCTTTATACAGGATGGAATTGTCCGTCCTGACCGTATAGGTAGAGATGGGAACAACCTTTACAGGACAAGGCCGATAGGGTCTCAGGAAGGGCTGTTCAATGTGCCATTCACTGCAGGGTTCTTTTTTGGTGACCGCATGCGGCAACATGTTAGCTGTGCGACCCAGCCAATTCATCGCCTCATCGTTGAGTGTTTCAATGTTATGGAAGGTACGGTTGTACAGGAAGTTCTGCTTGACGTATTTCACCACATTTTCTACTTTCCCTTTACTTTGGGGATCGGCCTTCCGACAAAAGTAAAGCTGAAAGGGTTGGCTGCGTGTATAGTTGCGAAAAGCTTCAGTCAGGATGATATCCCCGCTGTTTTCACTGACAATGAAAACTTTGTCCTGGTCATAGACAATCTGATCGGGAATGCCCCGGATATATTCAAAGGCCTGCTCATGGGCTTGTATGGCCAGGCCTGCGGTAAAACACCTCTCGGTAAACCAAATATATTTGAAACGTGACCGGGATAGCACCAGGATGAAAAAGAACACTTTTGTGCGGTTTCCTGCCGCGGTGCGCATGTTGTATTCCCCGAAGTCTACCTGGGCTTGCTTACCGTAAGGAAGTTCTTCTACCAGCCCGAATTGACGCTCGGCTTTGGTTTGAGGTAGGTTATATTTTTTTCGCACGTGACAAACAAAGTTGAATACAGTTTTAGGGTTGACCACAGGGAAATCCGGATCATATTCCTTGAGCCAGTCATGCATCTGGGCCGCTGAAGTATCTCGGTAACTTTCCAGGCGTTCTTTGACAAAACCTTCATAAGCATCCAAAACTTTCTTGCGGTCTGATTGCCGGTTTAAAAAAGACTCATATTGGCGCTCGTCCATGGCCAGGTAGTGGCTGACTGTACGCCTGTTGAGCGCTAAATGCTTGCTGATCTGAGTGATGGAATGACCCTCCCGGTACATTCGGTGGATTTGGTAGTACATCATAAATTTGGCTAAATACACATTCATTTTTTCGGTCGGTTTTTAAGCCGACCAAAATAGTTTTAGCAGGGAAAAGGGCATGCCCTTTTCCCTGCTAAAATGTGCATTGCTTGTTGCCAATTTCTGTGCACTCTTAATTACCAAAAACGGTGCAGTGTTATTTACCGATTAGACCAGTCATCCCGACTTCGCCCACGTCCGTCGCCTGAAAGGCGATGGTGGGATTTTTTTATAAATTACTGAATTAAATGGGGGCATATCATGATGTAATCTTCCAAAACCTGATCTTTCGAAGTGGCACAATTCGAAACTGAAATGGCGAGACGTTATTAATGATATTTAATCATACATCCTGGTATTCTATCACGGACCTAAATTGATTGTCAATCAAATGAGAATCCAAGACGCTTGATTATGTGCTATAAGATGGAATTGCATAATTGAGCAAGGGTTTAAGGAGATTTCCCCTTGTTCCTTTTTGCCGATAGTGAGGCCTTTAACTTTTTAAGAAATGACAAATCTTCGCTATCTCGCGTTTTGTTCCTGCCTTTTACAGCTGCTTTTTTGAGTAATATTAGGTCATCTAGGCTCACAACTCGAATTGGAAGATTATCTACATTAACTGTTTTAGCCCTGGCATGAGCATACTTGAAATCAACAGTATCCAATTTTTTTAGAATTTCAATCCGCAGTGGAGGTTCCCCAATAACCACCATTTTTGGGACCAGAAACATTTCAATTTCAAGACTATTTTTTGGAATACCATATGCCAAACAAGCTTCAATCATTCTATCTGCATTTTCCTCAGTAGCATTGATAAAGATGTCAAGGTCGTTGGTACCGCGCGTATGTCCATAAGCACCCAGCGCATAACCTCCGATTAACATATACTCAACATTAAATCGATTGAGCTCAAAGATAAATTCCTTGAAGTTCTCAGGGAATTTTGTGTTTTGATTATTCTTCATTGACATAAGAGATCACCCGCTTGATTGGATATTTAACAACATCAATTTCAGCCATTGCATAAAGTGCAACTATGGTGTCGCAGTAAGCTTTGAATCGTTCTTCCATTGATTGGTTGAGGGCTAGATCAACTTCTATTTGAAGGAGATCTTCATGGGGATCAGCATATTTTATAGTGCGGGTATTCATTTTTATTCGTTTTTAGTAGGATAAAAATAATCAAAAGCATCGTATATTTCAATTTATAGAATCTCACCGTTATTGCCTGTGGTACCTAACAAGTCGGATTTCGAATTCAGTATTTACTTTTTCCAGATTGTTGGAAGATGCCCAAAATGGCAGAAAGTGTTATTTCAAATCAAACTATGCATTGTTTATTTTGTTAAAACCCCCTGTAAAAAGTTCGATAATTGTTCTGCTTCAAGAGGAGTGAATAGGGGGTGTAACCCGTCCCAAAACTCGGACTGTTTAAAAGTAGAAAATTGTTAACTTTTGACCCTTTACCGAATTTAGGATTTTTCGAAAACAAGTAAGGCTACACAACAAACAGAAGGCGAAGAACAGAAAAAGAAAGAATCCAATTATACTGACGACCCGAACGCACCTCAGCTCTATCTCAATTGGAATTCCATTATTTCCCTTTCAATTTTTTGATTTCTTTGTCAAAGTCGGATTGATAGTGTAAATCTTGTATTTTTCGGTATTTTTCGAATTCCTGTTCTGTTTTTATTTTTGCTTCTAACGCACTTACTTTTCCTTTATCAGTTAATATAGGGTAGTTGGAAAGTTCTAAGAACTGGTTGAGAAACTCTGCCCATTCTCGCATCGTGGTAGTTACTTGCCGTTGAGCTCAGTTTTCAGCTAGGTCAAGGTAGGCAGATACAATTCGATTCAATTCTTTGATGTGTTGTTCATTCAAGTAATTTTTAGCAACATTAACGTCCGATTTCATGATTTTTCCTTCAGGAGCATGTTTCCAATTAGTCAACCCCATGTAAATTTTGGTGGCATCTGCTGAAGAATAGATGATTTCAGCGGCAGTTTTCCCCGTAATTGCCCAATGTAATTTGTTTTGAACTGAAGCAAAAAAATCTTTGGTAGTTGGAGCCGAATTATTGTAATCGGTGGCTAATGCGTAAATATCAGTGATTTTTTGATAGAACCTCCTCTCACTTGCCCGAATTTCCCGAATGCGTTCAAGAAGTTCATCAAAATAGTCCTTGCCAAAGTTTTTTCCTTGTTTCAAACGTTCGTCATCCAAAACAAAACCTTTAACAATAAACTCTTTTAATGTATTGGTTGCCCAAATTCTAAACTGTGTTGCTTGCTTTGAATTCACTCGATATCCAACCGCTATAATAGCATCAAGGTTGTAGAAAGTTGTTTTATAATTCTTATCATCATCGGCAGTATGTTCCAAAATGGAACTAACTGAACCTTCAACCAATTCACCGGAATCAAAAATATTTTTTAAATGTTTAGTAATTGCCGGCCGTTGAACGCCGAACAGTTCCGCCATCTTTTTTTGCGTCATCCAAAATGTTTCATCCTGGAATAAGACGTCAACCTTTATCTCACCAGTTGGTGCTTGATACAGTAATATTTTAGATTCTCTTAACATTGCTATTTCGTTCAAATATAATGAATGCGATCAGTTAACTGTTTAAAGGGTGAATTAATTCATCAAACCCTTATGTAATCCATCCCAAAAATTCGTCCTGATTGGAAAAAGGGAATTAATAATTAGGTCCAAACAATATGTAAAGAGACCTCATCAATCGAATAACCCAAAATACCTCTCCAACCTCTCCAAATCCTCCATCAAAAAGTTCGATCGAGAGCCAGTCATTCCGACTCCGCCCGCCGTAGCTTGAAAAGCGAAGGCGGGCTTCTTTTTTGAAACCTCCTCGACATTCGTTTCACTTTTAATTCCTGGGCGGGCTACGTCGGGTGAGACCCGAATAAGTTTTAGTTAATCTTTTTCAATTACTATTCTTCAAACCTGATGCGAAATTGGTTGTAATTCATTGTCTTTGCCAGTGACTGCTGTGTTTTGATAATAAACTGATTCAATTGGCAAATCAAATCATATAGCACTGTTTAAAAAAAACTTACATATGTACTTAAAGTTCATCGGCCGAATGAGTGCTTACTTTATGCTTTATTTATCTTTGATGAATAAAAGACGAAGTTAAGGTGTTTCCGACTATTAAGAGTCATTTTTTAATTTAAGTTTAATTTTTTTAACTAATGATCTACGTAGTAATGATTAAATTTATGTGCCGGCTCCTCTTCGAGCCATTTTTCTTAAAACTTTTTAATGTTCTCAAATATACAGTGAAATAATCAAGTATCATCTCTGTCGCCGAAGGTATCACCACCTGCAATGCTGCTAATGAAAGCATTCATGGGGCGTCATTCGAAATTCCAGGTAGAAGCCTTCAATATTTATGAAGGTGGTTTTGTAAATGCAGGTAACATAATTAGCAGGGCCAATTCCGCCTCAAATCTACTTGAAGGTATACACACGGTAAGTATAAGGAATACAGAAAACCCGGATGTCTCATATAAAGATCACTTTCAGGTATTTGTTTTATTTTCTCCTGCTACTTTGCCGAATTTCAATGTTGCTGCGATTATCAACGCCAATTGTGATGAAACAGCAACCTTCAAGCCATATGACAGATAAATTATTATAAATCCTAAACTTATATGAAGACAAAACTACTATTATTCATTAGCATTTTTGCCTTTATTTTTAACAGCTTTTCGCAGCAAATCTGGAAACAAAACACGACAGGTTCCCAAGCAAGGATTGCCGAAAATCCTAAAAAATATAAATCGTTAACTTTAGATAAAAAACTGTTTTTATCTATTGTAAAAAATGTATCCGGTAGAACAAGCTCAAAGAAGAAATCTTCAACAATTTTACTTCCTGTTGAAAATAATACTTTTGAAGCTTTTGAAATATTAGAGGCGTCAAATTTCAGTAAAGAGTTAGCTTTAAAATTCCCGGCAATAAAATCCTACGTTGGCAAAAGTACGAGCAGTAATAAAGTGGCTCGTTTCAGTTATTCTAAGTACAATGGGTTAACCGCCTTTATTACCACAAACAATGGCACGATATTGGTTAAACCCACCAACTTAAAAGCTAATGCATATGTGGCATTCAATAAAAGCGATAGTGAACCCTTATCTCCCTTTGAATGTGGTGTAACAGAAAAAGTGCGTAAGGTTTTAAATAAAAATCATGCAAAAGCCAAGACATTGTCCGGTGATGGGTATTTAAGGAAGTACCGTCTGGCACTGGCAACCACCGGAGAATATTCAAATTACTTCTTAAAAGGGAGTGAAACCAGTGATGCTGAAAGAAAAGCTGTCGTTTTAGCTGCTTTAAACACTACGCTAACAAGAATTAACGGAATTTTTGAACGGGACTTTGGTGTAACACTGGAATTAATTCCAACAAATGACAGGATCATACATTTGAATGCCAGTACAGATCCTTTTACAACCATTGGTCCCCCATTGCTAAATGTAGTTCAAAGTCATTTGGACACTGAGATTGGTGCTGCGAATTATGATATAGGACATGTTCTGGCGTATCGATTCAGGAATTACGGAATTGCCTATGTGGCAGTTTGTTTGGATGGCTTTCCTGGGAAGGGGAGTGCATTTTCATCAGGTCCTAATCTGGCCTCTGATGATTTTATTGTAACCGTCTTTGCACATGAATTAGGACATCAATTGGGAACGGATCATGTACAAAGTAGTTCTTCATGTAGATCAACTTTTGAATGGGATACAGCCGTAGAACCAGGAAGTGGAAGCACTATTATGGGTTATGCAGGGATATGCAATCCTAATGTTCAAAGTGGCCCAGATAGTTACTTTAATTATGTTAGCATTCGAGATGTTATAGCAGTTACTTCTTTAAGAGGTTGTGGGGAATTAATCAGTACAGGTAATAATACCCCTACCGTAAATGCCGGGAGTAATTATACGATTCCAAAGTCAACGCCATTTATTTTAGAAGGTACTGCAGATGATATCGATAACAATTTAAACTTATCCTATTGTTGGGAACAAAACGATCCTGAAAACCCTAACTCAAGTAGTTTTCCACAACCTGGCTGGACTCGGGGACCGCTATTTAGAAGTCTACCACCTACTGATGTTCCTTTGCGCTATATACCAAAACTCGAAGATGTTGTATCTGGAAATTTAACACCAACCTGGGAGGTGTTACCATCGGTATCCAGAACAATGGATTTTGTTTTAACAGTAAGAGACAATGCCGCTTTTGGCCCCAAAACCGCCTCGGATGAAATGACCGTAACGGTAGATGGTAGTTCAGGGCCTTTTGCAGTGACCTCACAAAATTCCAGCGTCGTCTGGGAGGTAGGAGAACGCAGAACAATTACGTGGAATGTTGCTAATACCAATCAAGCGCCCGTCAATGCCACCACGGTAGCCATGTATTTATCCACTGATGGCGGCTATACTTATCCGCTTGAAGTGGCAACAAACGTACCTAATAACGGCAGCTATGATATTAATGTTCCCGAGGTGTCTGCATCAACTTCCAGGGCGAGATTGATGGTAAAAGCTGAAAATAATATTTTCTATTCGATCAATGCTTCTGATCTTAGCATTGATTTATCAGGGTTTTTAATGCGTTTCTCTGAATTGGAAAAAGATGTTTGTAAAGATGGCGAGGCTGTTTTTGTTTTTAATTATAAAACGTTCTCAGGTTTTAATGAAACAACAGCATTTAGTGTAGAAAACCTACCCAATGGCGTCGAAGCCACATTTAGTCCTCCTGTTGCAGGAAACAATAATACAGCAGTAAACGTAACCATTTCAGGATTGGAAAACCTGGATTTAGGCGCTAATGAGCTTACTGTTATAGGTAATACAATATCCAAACAACGAAAAGTGCGTTTAAAATTAAATCTATTTGAGAATCCGGACAAGCCCACTTTAGGCTCTCCAGAAAATAATGCTTTACAAATAATTCCCAATTCAACCTTAGTTTGGGAGGCTGACCAGAATGCAGAGACTCATACTATTGAGTTAGCAACCGACCCTGGTTTTTCTAATATTATAGAAAAGACAACTACAACTGAAAATACATTTACACCTTCTCAAACTGAATTTTATACAAGTTACTACTGGCGTGTAAAAAGTGATAATGAATGCGGAATAAGTAATTTTTCAGAGGTGTTTACGTTCAAGACATCATGCAAAGACCCGGCTAATGTCACAATCACCGACATTACCCATCAATCAGCGACTATTTCGTGGACAGATGATTTTTCTTCAGATTGGGAGATCAGAATTATTGAAAATGGCCCAATACCAGTAGAAAGAAACATAATGGCGAGTACCAAGTCATATAATATTTCAGCGCTAAATTCCAGTACTGATTATGACGTTTTTGTAAGATCACTATGTGCAAGTGATTTTAGCAGCTGGATAGGGCCTCAAAAATTCACCACACCTGTTTCATGCCCGGCGCCTTCAGATTTTGTGGTAGATGATATCACTTCTGACGTTGTTAATTTATCATGGATCAGCAATGGAAGCGAGACAGCATGGGAGTTGGAATACGGATTGGAAGGGTTTGCACCCGGAACAGGGACTAAGGTTTTAACCGCTACTAACCCCTATGCGCTGGAAGGATTGGATGCGGGCGTAAATTATGAGGTCTATCTTACAGCTATTTGTGGGTCAAATCCGGGAGATGATGATAGTTTTATAATTGGCCCGGTACAATTTAAGATCCCTATCGATTATTGCGAAGTAGGTAAGTTTTATGATTCCGGAGGACCTGGAGGGAATTATGGAAAAAATGAGCGTTTTGTGGAAGTTATTTCTTCACCAGGAGAGAATATACCGGTTACGCTTACATTCAATACTTTCGATTTATCAGCAAATGATTATTTGTGGATCACTGTGCTAGGTGTTACTTCTAATGTCTATCGTGGAACAGATAGCCCGGGAACAATTACCTCAGAAAAAGGTGAGATAATTGTTAGGTTTTCGGCGGTTGATTCTGAAACAAGCGCTGGCTGGGATGCTACCGTGATTTGTGGATCTCTGAGTTGTCCAATGCCTTCAGATTTTGTTGTAGATAATACAACCACTAATACTGTTGATCTGTCATGGACCAGTAATGGAGGTGAACCAGAATGGGAATTGGAATATGGAGTAGCAGGATTTGTACAAGGTCAAGGTACCAGGGTTTTAACCTCCACCAATCCGCACTCATTAACAGGGTTGTCTGCAGGTACAGATTATAGGGTCTATCTTAAAGCTGTTTGTGGGTCAAATCCGGGAGGTGATGATAGTCCATGGGTTGGGCCGCTGGATTTCACTACACCGGTTTCATGCCCGGCGCCTTCGGATTTTGTGGTAGATGATATCACTTCTGACGTTGTTAATTTATCATGGATCAGCAATGGAAGCGAGACAGCATGGGAGTTGGAATACGGATTGGAGGGGTTTGCACCCGGAACGGGGACTAAGGTTTTAACCACTACTAACCCCTATGCGCTGGAAGGATTGGATGCGGGCGTAAATTATGAGGTCTATCTTACAGCTATTTGTGGGTCAAATCCGGGAGATGATGATAGTTTTATAATTGGCCCGGTACGATTTAAGATCCCTATCAATAATTATTGCGAAGCAGGTAGGTTTTATGATAACGGAGGCCCCGGGGGGAATTATCGAGAAGGGCTTTTTATCGAAGTTATTTCTTCACCAGGAGAGAATATACCGGTGACAGTTGCATTCAATACTTTCGACTTGGCAGAAGGTGCAACGTTGAACATATATGGACCAGATTTTTCTCGTGAAACCTATAGAGGAACAGATAGCCCGGGAACAATTACCTCAGAAATAGGTGAGTTAACTTTTCATTTTTTTTCGGATGGTAGTGAAACAAGCGCTGGCTGGGATGCCACCGTGATTTGTGGATCTCTGAGTTGTCCAATGCCTTCAGATTTTGTTGCAGATAATACAACTGCTAATACTGTTGATCTGTCATGGACCAGTAATGGTAGTGAACCACAATGGGAGTTGGAATATGGAGTAGCAGGATTTACACAAGGTCAAGGTACCAGGGTTTTAACCTCCACCAATCCGCACTCATTAACAGGGTTGTCTGCAGGTAAAGGTTATAGGGTCTATCTTAAAGCTGTTTGCGGTCTGAATTCCGGAGATAATGATAGTCCGTGGGTAGGACCACTGGATTTTACAACACCTGCTGCATGCCCGGCGCCTTCAGATTTTGTTATTGACGAAATAACGTCTAATTCGGCTAATCTATCATGGACCAGTAATGGCAGTGAACCAGAATGGGAATTGGAATATGGAGTAGCAGGATTTACACAAGGTCAAGGTACCAGGGTTTTAACCTCCACCAATCCGCATTCATTAACAGGGTTGTCCGCAGATACAAATTATGAGATATATCTTAAAGCTGTTTGTGGTCCGAATTCCGGAGATGATGATAGTCCATGGGTAGGGCCACTGGATTTTGTTTTAATTGGACCATTAGGTAACTCAGAAGTTAGTATTGATAGATTTGAATATTATCCTAACCCGGTAAACAATAAATTAATCATTGAATCAAATGAAGAAATAACAAAAATTGAAGTTTATAATTCGGTAGGACAGCTAATATCTATAAAACAAGATACGTTTAAAGAACGAACTGAAATTGATTTTTCTGATCTGTCACCTGGTATTTATCATATTCAATGCTTTTCTTATGACAAGCAACAGCCATTCAACATTATAAAAAAGTAAGCAATTAATTTTAAGCTTTATAGTATCGCATTGAAACAAAAGGATTTCTAATAATAGGGATCCTTAAATGAAATTTCAGGAATTGCCTTAAATTTTCATCCCGACTTCTTTTGTACCTATAGACATCAGAACGAAATAGAAACTGAAGGCATTTTATTCAATAACATCTTTGAACCTCCTTTTTTCAAAGTTGACGATGAAAAGCCTTTGGAAGTACTTCTTGGCTAACTAGAAAAGAAATAATGCTGCATTATCACTCATAAATTGTATAACCCAAAATACTCCTCCAACCTCTTCAAATCCTCCACCAAAAAGTTCGATCGAGATCCAGTCATCCCGACTTTGCCTGAATCTTAATGATTTGGGCTTTTTTGTTTGAAAGCGTTAGAAATGTATTTAAACGTACAGATACTTTAGGTAAGCGATAAATACATTAATGTCATTTATAAATTCAAACTGAACGGATACTTTACACCCATGTTGTGGCTAACACGAATATGAATTTAATTAAAAATCCATTAGATTAAGGTTTTGATAAAATAAATATAAGTATCACATTATGGTGTATAGCCAATTGTTAAGCAATGTAAAAACAAAAGATGACTGACCCAGAAACAACCAAAGAACTAATTTCCGCTGCAAAAGACTATGTTGATAAGGTGGTTGACGCTCCTTTATCTCAGATAGGTAGTTGGACTTTTAGGAGACACTGTGGGTTATTGGAGATTCAAGAACAAAATAAACACCATTTTAAAAGCCAAAAAGTTTTTGGAAGATAAGGGAATTAACCCTCAGAAAATTCTACCTGACATTTTTGTTCCTTTAATCGAAGAAGCTGGGAATACAGAAAATCCAACCTTATCGGACAAATACGCGAGTTTGCTTAGCTGTCACTTAAGTCCTAAAACACAAGATAATGTACACCCAAGTTTTGCTAAAACTTTAAGCCAATTGTCTTCTACTGACGTTAAAATTCTTGACTCATTGTACTTGAGTTTAAAACAAATCCAAGCAGATTATAGAAAGAAAATGTACACTAAGGAAACGGTGATTAGTAAGTTTAATCTATCTGATAAAGAGGCCTTATTATCATTCCAAAATATATGGAGATTAGGTATTTGTGACCACGGAGATAGTCTTAACAATTTAAACCGTGCTGAAAATTTAGTTTTTACTGATTTTGGCTGGAGTTTTATGACCGCTTGCACTTTAACAAAAAACTAAAAAAAACATTGCATAACAATTAGGCTATAAAGTATAGGCCTAACCAACCAAACCGTTCCTAAGCTTCATAGCCGAAACGTTGCCTATAACCAAACTGCATGAGGGAAAATTTTTTCTCTAAGAAGATGACAACTGAAGATACCCGTGAACTTGAGGCTATCCTTAACAATAAAGGCAACTATCAGGAAGATGCTATCCTTGCTGCAACTTGGGAATTGGAAAAGCGTGGTTCGGACAACTATCAAAGTGTTAAAAAAAATATTAGAACAACAAACAGAAAATGAAGAACAGAAAAAGAAAGAGTCCAATTATACTGACGACCCGAACGCACCTCAGCTCTATCCCAATTGGAATTCCATTATTTCCCTTTCAATTTTTTGATTTCTTTGTCAAAGTCGGATTGATAGTGTAGATCTTGTATTTTTCGGTATTTTTCGAATTCCTGTTCTGCTTTTATTTTTGCTTCTAAGGCACTTACTCTTCCTTTGTCAGTTAATATGGGGTAGTTGGAAAGTTCTAAGAACTGGTTAAGAAACTCAGCCCATTCTTGCATCGTAGTGGTTACGTGCCGTTGAGCTCGGTTTTCAGCTAAATCAAGGTAGGCAGATACAATTCGATTCAATTCTTTGATGTGTTGTTCATCCAAGTAATTTTTAGCAACATTAACGTCCGATTTCATGATTTTTCCTTCAGGAGCATGTTTCCAATTAGTCAACCCCATGTAAATTTTGGTGGCATCTGCTGAAGAATAGATGATTTCAGCGGCAGTTTTCCCCGTAATTGCCCAATGTAATTTGTTTTGAACTGAAGCAAAAAAATCTTTGGTAGTTGGAGCCGAATTATTGTAATCGGTGGCTAATGCGTAAATATCAGTGATTTTTTGATAGAACCTCCTCTCACTTGCCCGAATTTCCCGAATGCGTTCAAGAAGTTCATCAAAATAGTCCTTGCCAAAGTTTTTTCCTTGTTTCAAACGTTCGTCATCCAAAACAAAACCTTTAACAATAAACTCTTTTAATGTATTGGTTGCCCAAATTCTAAACTGTGTTGCTTGCTTTGAATTCACTCGATATCCAACCGCTATAATAGCATCAAGGTTGTAGAAAGTCGTTTTGTAATTCTTATCATCATCGGCAGTATGTTCCAAAATGGAACTAACTGAACCTTCAACCAATTCACCGGAATCAAAAATATTTTTTAAATGTTTAGTAATTGCCGGCCGTTGAACGCCGAACAGTTCCGCTATCTTTTTTTGCGTTATCCAAAATGTTTCATCCTGGAATAAGACGTCAACCTTTATTTGGCCACTTGGTGTTTGATACAATAATATTTTAGATTCTCTTAACATTACTATTTCGTTCAAATATAATGAATGCGATCAGTTAACTGTTTAAAGGGTGAATTAATTCATCAAACCCTTATGTAATCCATCCCAAAAATTCGTCCTGATTGGAAATAGGGAATTAATAATTAGCTCCAAACAATATGTAAAGAGACCTCATTAATCGGATAGCTCAAAATACTCCTCCAACCTCTTCAAATCCTCCATGAAAAAGTTCGATCGAGAGCCAGTCACCCCGACAGTGCCCGCCGAAGAGCGAAGGCGGGCTTTTTTGTATGCAAGGCTTGTTGGTAGAGCTTTGTTTAGTTTGGAGGCTACGTTCGGGTAAGGCCCGACATGGTGAAGCTATGGTTAATCACCATCATTCGAGCCCGTTTGATATTGGCTGTAATACGTTGTCTTTGCACGCGATAGGGGCATTTTGATTATCAAGCTAAATTGATTGAAAAAATTGACTCTGAAAAAAACTTTTCCAGCAGGCTATAAGTTAATCAGAACTACAGAAATATACACTTATGTGACTAGTACAGATATGATTTGTATTAAAAATCCTTTAGATTAAAGTTTTTAAAACAAATTATGCGCCACATCATCTATATAGCGATTTGTTAGCGATAATTTTTATGTGACTGTTATGTGACTAAACTAACAAAAGCCTTATCTTTACTCTCTAATTCAATGTTTCTATGTGACTTATGGATGAACGAGAGCTAAATATCTTACTAAGTGAATTAAGAACTTTTCAAGCTGAAACAGAATGGATTGAATTCAAAACAAATAATGATCAAAAATTAGGTGAGTACATTTCAGCATTGTCAAATTCTGCTTGTATTCACGACAAACCTTATGGCTACCTTGTCTTTGGCGTTGAAGATAAGACACGTAGAATAATAGGAACCAAATTTGACGCAAATACAAAAGCGAAAGGAAATGAGGATTTGATCCCTTGGTTGTCAAGGTTACTAAATCCAAGGATTCACTTTGAGCACCATACATTAAATCACACGGAAGGACGAGTCGTGATTTTCAAGATTAAGGCAACCACAAATACACCAGTGACATTTCGAGGTACTGCCTTTATAAGAGTTGGTTCATACAAGAAGAAGTTATCTGAATATCCCGAAAAAGAAAGACTAATATGGACTAGGGAGCCAATGGTTCAATTCGAAAATGAAATAGCAAAGGGTAATTTGAGCATTGATGAAGTATTAAAGCTTCTGGATTATCCCTCATATTTTGATATGATGAACCTTCCATTACCATCTAACAAATATGGCATCATCGATAAATTAAGACAAGAGAAATTACTCATTAAGGAAGGTTCGATTTATAGTATAACAAATCTTGGAGCAATACTCTTTGCTAAGGATATTGAACATTTTGAAACATTAGAGAGAAAAGCAGTCAGGGTAATTATCTATGATGGTAAGAACAAACGAAAAACAATAAAAGAGCAATCTGGAAAGAAGGGTTATGCAGTAGGTTTTGAAGGTCTCGTGAATTACATAGATGATCAACTACCTACAAATGAGATCATTGATAGTGCATTGAGAAAAGAGGTTAAAATGTATCCAAAATTAGCAATTAGAGAGCTTGTGGCGAATGCTGTCATTCATCAAGATTTTCGTGAACGTGGAACTGGACCAATGATTGAACTCTTTTCAGATCGAATAGAAATATCAAACCCAGGCAAACCTCTTATTAACACTTTAAGATTTGTTGACCATAATCCACAATCAAGGAATGAGAGACTTGCTCATTTTATGAGGCGATTAAACATTTGCGAAGAACGAGGCAGCGGGATTGACAAAGTACTTTTTGAATGCGAATTCTTTCAGCTTCCAGCTCCAAAATTTATTGAAGGTGAGAACTACACCAGAATCATTATGTATTCTCACAAAACGCTTAGACAGATGGATAAAGAGGACAAAATCAGAGCAACATATTTACACGCATGCCTTAAAGTCGTATCTGGTAAAAATATGACCAATCAGTCATTAAGAGAACGGTTTGGCATAGAAGAAAAGAATTACTCAATAGCATCAAGAATAATTTCAGAAACAATTAAATCAGGATTAATTAAGGATTATGACCCGGAAAGCAGTTCGAAGAAACATGCTAAATACATCCCCTTCTGGGCATAGTAATGTGACCTTTATGTGACTGAAGTACCAAATATCTTTGTCTATTTGACTTAAATGTGGTTTGTAATGTGATTAAAATATCGCTAAGGTATATAGCAAATAGGGCGTTTGTTGGTTTATGAAAGTTCAGTGCTTTAAACAAACACCGCCAAATCAACGATTTGGCTTTTAAGAATGGATAAATTAAAAATAAAATACAACGCTCTGGCTAAGTGCAATCCGCAAGGATTATGCTTTGAAATCCCTTACTGGGCATAGCCGGTGCGTTGTAGGTATTAATAAAGTCCAGATGCACGTGCCATATGGAATCTGAAAGCCAATTGCTGCAGCGACTGTCGACGCATTCCAGATGGTCTGTATGCACTGGATAAATGTAGATTATCAATATGAACGCCAAGAATACTAATTACTTATTATCACCCAAAACCAAGAACACCGTTTCAATTATCGCAGTTGTTTTAGCTTTGGCGCACATCATTTGGCCAGTTGTCAATATCGACAGCATCCCCTCTCGGCCTGAATGTTCCATAAAAAAAGGAAACCCTGGCGTCTGTGACTACGCCCTTTTATTTTTTAAGGCGGCTGGGCAAGATCTGTGATCTGGGTTATTTAAATGAACATCAAATAGAAAATGAGCCCCTACGCTAAATGGATATATGCATTCCTATCACCCCGAATTTGGCTTTATCGGAAAAATAAGTAAGGCCATATTATCACTCATCAATCGAATTTCTCAAAATACCCCTCCAACCTCTTCAAATCCTCCATCAAAAAGTTCGATCGGGAGCCAGTCATCCCGACAAATTGGCAAGAGCAACTGCAAGCGATAAACACTGTTGCTGTTGCTCGAACTGTTGCTTTTAACATAACAGAGTAACCCACTTTCGATAGTAAGATTGGCCCACGTAATCTGCCACCATTCGGGTTGTTAATACCATTCTATTAATTATTTGAAAAGTTCCGAACAGCTAAAAGGTAAAAGTGTAAGCTTCTCCGAAAGTCGGTCATTTAAAATTGAAGTTAATTCTTTAAAATAGAATGTAACTGCATCTTTTTGTTTGTGGTTTACACAAAAGTATACGCTTATTGTGTTTTTCCTGTATTATTAGGCAACGTTTTTGTCGATTTTTTTTGCTGGCT
This sequence comes from Agaribacillus sp. DX54, assembly GCF_056858335.1. Classification (NCBI taxonomy): domain Bacteria; kingdom Pseudomonadati; phylum Bacteroidota; class Cytophagia; order Cytophagales; family Splendidivirgaceae; genus Agaribacillus; species Agaribacillus sp. DX54. The sequence continues at coordinate 64,820 of NZ_JBXEQE010000029.1, read as the reverse complement.
CTTTAGTTCCAGATTTCCAGGGTTAGCCGAAACTTTTAATAATGCCGACGGCATTGAAGCATGTAAAGCCCCTTTTCTTCTTTTCTATATACGAGCCTGTGCTGCTGGTCGATTCTTCTAGACCACCAACCCGATAGATCACCCTTCAACGGTTCTGGCTTTCCTATGCCTTCATAAGGAGTTCGCTGGCACTGCCTGATTAATTCGTTGATCCTTTTAAGTATTTTTTTATCTGTTTTTTGCCAGTATAAGTAGTCCTCCCAAGCTGGACTAAGAAAGATTAATTCCATCAATCAAGGAGTTCTCTTTTAATGCCCTTTCCCTTTTTAAATTCCTCAATACCCTTGAAGAGCCTCTCGGCATTTTTAGAACTGCCCAATAAATAAAGAGTTTCCTGCATGCTTTCATAGTCAGATTTAGAAAGTACTACCACGTCTTCACCTTTAGAGCGGGAAACAAACAAAGGAGACCGCGTATTCAAAACCATATCCAAAAAGGATTTAAGATTCCGACGAAAATTTGAATATGTAGTTATTTCCATAAAGCAAATATAATCATAAATATTCTATTGTACAACTAGCTGTACAATCAATTCTTTAGAAATGAAGGAAGCCTCACCAATCGAATAACTCAAAATACCCCTCCAACCTCTCCAAATCCTCAATCAAAAAGTTCGATCGAGATCCAGTTATCCCGACTCCGCTTGCCAAAGCCCATAAATTCGTCAAATTAGGCAACATTTCAAGAAATTTGTCAATAAATTTATCAAGGTTCGAACTTTTTTTCCCAAGCTTTTGAATTTCCATCAGAATTTGACTCTTTTCCTGCTTATACTTGGGCATAAATTTTTCGTAAACCCCGGAGTCTATTTCACCTAAAAAATGTTTTTCCTGGGCTTTCGCTATTTTCGTTTCAATTTCTTTCAATCGCTCTTTTAATAACTTCTCCTGGTTCCTGTTGTCCTGGGTTAATTGGTCGACTCTGAAGTAAAGCTGTTCCCGGATAGGTTGGATGAGGTTGCCATTTATAGTAAACTGATCCAGCAACTCCTTAAATTTTTCATGGAAGACTTTGGCGCTCCGGTTGGATTTACACCCCTTTACACCACATTTGTAGTAGTACAATCCCTTTTTCTTAACAAGATAACCGGTTAAAACCCTATTGATAAATGGGTGGAGGCCATTGATAAAATTGAAAAATTGTACGAGGAATTGCTAAAAAGCGAAAAGGAAAAAGTGGCGATGTTGCAGAAGATTATGGATGAAATGAAACAGGGTTACTATTTGACATGATAGCGAGCTATGGCTAAGAACAAGAAGATTACCATAGAAGGCACGGAGATCACCATCCTTTCTCAAGATATTGATGATTACATTTCGCTCACTGATATGGCTAAAAGCCAACTTCAGGAGGTTGTAATCATCAAGTGGCTTAGTTTGAAAAATACCATTGAGTACCTCGGTGAATGGGAGTCCCTGTATAATCCGGGTTTTAATTATACCGAATTCGGTACAATTAAAAATGCAGCCGGTAGCAATAACTTTGTGCTTTCCGCGAAGCAATGGATAGAATCTACTAAGGCAATAGGAATTACAGCCAAAGCTGGCAGGTATGGAGGTACCTATGCCCATAAGGACATAGCATTCCATTTTGGCATGTGGATCAGTCCGAAATTTCAGCTACTTCTGGTGAAAGAATACCAGCACCTAAAAGAAGAAGAAAACGACCGCCTGAAACTGGAATGGAACTTGCAACGAACACTGGCTAAAGTCAATTATCGCATTCATACGGACGCTATAAAAGAAAACCTGATTCCACCTGCCCTGTCAAAGGACAAAATCAATTTCGTATATGCCGATGAGGCCGACATGCTGAACATGGCTTTGTTTGGCATGACGGCAAAACAATGGCGGGAGGCCAATCCCGATGCGTAAGGTAATATCCATGATACCGCTACTATCGAACAATTGGTGGTGTTGAGCAATATGGAAAGTATCAATGCCGTCCTGATCCGTCAAAGTTTGAGCCAAAGCGAACGGCTGAAGCAACTGAACAAAATAGCCATTACCCAGATGCGGTCACTTTTAAGTAATAAAAACATTAAGCAACTGAAATAATGGATATACCGGAGTATACTGACCCACTAAAGTCCGAGTTATCGGAAAATAAATATGTAAAGTAGAAAATTAAGATACAAAGTTTATTTTTGAGTTATAATAGCCTACTATTCCGGTGCATGTTGACCCCCTTAAGAGAATAGCCAATCAGATTTTGCACCATATTGCCCCCTTATCGTGTTAAATTTCAGCGCATGTTACCCCTTGATAAAGGATTCTGTTTTTTCGTCAGGGTATTATTCACCTTGTAAATAGTAAAAGAATGTTGATCGGTTTGAGGATGCCAAAGGTGGAAAAGATCAATACACTTTACTGAGTAAAACTATACTTAAAGACCTGAGGACTTTTTGTCGGTTGTTTTAGACCTTCGGTGTATTTGTTTGAGGGATCAGGTGTTGGTAAATACAGCGGGGCAAGTATTATGAATATCATTCTTGGCGCATCTGTAAAAGGTAAAAATTAGAAAAAAGGTAAAAGCTCAAACATTAAGGCATTCGTTTCCTACCCATTTATTGAAAGATGGAGTAAGTTTAAGACACATACAGGTGTTAGTAGGCCATAGCTCGAGTAAGACCACAGAAATCTACACGCATGTTACCAATGCGGATATGAATTTTATTAAAAATCATTTAGATTAAGGTTTTGATAAAATAGATCTAAGCACAACACGTGGTGCTTAGCGAATTGTTAGGCCACATTTAAAATAAATTTATGTACAAATGGTATGCAGACGATAGTGCCTTAAAGAAAAAACACGGGGATTCAAAAAGATCTGTCTTTCTTTTTGGTGGAATATTAATTACTCGTCAAGACAAAGTGGAATTAAGCAATCTAATGAAGGAGGTTAAGCGAGATTACACCGGTGAAGACATGCCATTAAAATATAATATGCGAGACTTGAAAGAACTTTATGAGCGATTTAACAGGAAGGAAGAGTATGATACGTTTTTAAGAGAATCTGCAATTTGGCGCAAACGAATTGTTCAGGAATCATTGCAGTTTGAGTATAGACTCTTTATTTCTTGCATAGAGAACTATCAGGCCGATAAAAAGGATCAAAAACCGATAAAAGAGAATTTGTCATCTTACCTGTTCTCAAATGCACTTATGCGAGTTGGAATATATGCCTCAGAAAACCAAATGAATCACATTCAAGTGATCCTTGATGGGCCTGAATCTAACATGTCAAAACCTTTTGATAATGAATACTATTATGGTTACAATCGCGGAAATAATTCAGATGGACAAGAGTACTTCAGTGGCCCACTCAACGAACTTGGATTTGATCAAACTTTATACTATGCAAGATGTAATCACTCAAACCTGCTTCAACTGACAGACATAATTAATAAATAAAAACGTGGCCTACTAACTAAGCATTCATGTTCGGCCTATCGACCACGCGAATGCTTAGTTATTACCGGCAATAGAACGTATGGAAATAAAAGATATTCTTCTAATAATACTTCCAATTGTAAGTGCTGCACTGGGCAGCTTTTTAACTTATTTTTTTGCTGTTCGAACAAAGCAAAAAGAGGCGATGATGAAATTCAAGGAGGAGAAATACTCTAACCTAATAATTGCTCTTCAAGGATTTATTGGGTCAACTGTTTCACCTGAAACTAAAATAAAGTTTTTCGAAGAACAATATAAATCTTGGCTGTACAGTTCAGACGAAGTCGTCAAAGCCATTAATGAATTTATTAGATTATTGATTGAAGAACGAGGTAAGTCACCAGACCCAGTTAGGGGAAGACAAGTAATTGGAAATATTATCCTAGAAATGAGAAAAGATTTACTTAGAAAAACAAACTTGACTTATAAGGATTTCCGCTATACTGATGTGATTTGAATCAATCTTTGGAAGGCTTTGCACCATTTTCGCAAAAACCAGATAGGCAATGATCTCATCAGGTCTAGGTTCAGTGGTGATTTTTTAAAATACAGGCTGATGCTGGCCAGCGACCGGGAATAGTTGAATAGTGGCTTTAGGAATAGCCCCCTATTATAACTTGCTTTTCAAATTTCGAAATGTGATCTAAAAAGCTTGGAACTTCCCGCTTGGTTCGCTCTAATAAGGTTTTGGCACTGTTGGGTTTTGTATTCAACCATCCATAATTTTTTGTAGCTTTACTCATAATATTAATATTTGTTTATGAGCTTAGCTTACAGTAGTCGATGTACTTTAGCTACCGTAGGTTGAGTTCAACAACACCTAAAGCTAATGCAGTCGTTTCGTATTCGATAGATACAAATGCGATTGACGATGGAGATCTCGGTTCTTTAGGAATTTGCGGAGGACCGCGCTAGCTTTAACCAAAACGTTGCCGTGCATTGAAAAAATGGACATTCAAGAAGCCATAAAGAAATACATTGACAAAGGAGATTTCTTTGATCCTGATTATGACAAAGACAATGAAATACTTGCGGACTTTAAAGAATCCAATCCAAGCCTAACTGACGAACTAACGCGAGAATTAATTCAAACGCTCGAAGAGAGTAATGACGGCTGGAGTAAAAAATACTTTGTTGCTGACTTGCTTTACTATTATGACAGTTTTGACCAGTCTTTAATGGAGCTAATGCTACAATCGGCTATTGACTTTCGGGATCCAAGTTTCAATCGAATATTTCTTCGTCCTTGTTTACGGTCTTTTGGTGGAAAAACAGTCGTTCATTGGCTATCAGAAAAATTCAAGGCAGCGACTTTTAAAGAGAGAATAGGGATATCAAGTCTTATGTACTGGCTGAATGTGAGTGCCGAGGACACCACCGAGCTTAGAGAAACATTGTTAAAGGCGGCAGGGACTACAGACAACTTAATAGAACTCTATTTTTATAAACTTGCATTACCCATGGACGACAAAATTTTCAAGAAAGTACCTGATGACGCTTTGTCTTTAAGCAAGAAAATTATGGGAAACAAAGAATATGAGCGTTTGCTTTATGGCGAATTAGGATGGGAAAAATGAAAAAATAACTAAATACCAAATAAAATGTATATGTTATGGCCGCACAAAGCTGGCGCCTAAGCCATCCTATGACCAATACCCGAATCTTATCTATAATCCCAAATCCAATTGAAGAGAACCGAACTAATATTAGTAATTACCTGGATCACCTTTTTACTTTTAAACGGAGTAGACTATCCTGGCGGGGCAGGCTTTTTCGTACTGGCAACTTTTGCTTTTAGTCTTTATTATCTGGTTGGAGCTTTCAAGATTTTTGAACCTCAAGAAAATTCACCATTAATCATACCGGTTTTAGCCGGTGTAGCATTAGCAACATCGCTAATCACAATACCATTTTCCATCTATTTGCGTAATTGGGATTGGCTTCAAATCTTGCCTTTCATCAATATAGTTTTCACTTCCTTTCTAGTTGGATTAATAAACTTAAGATTGATTCGAAAGAATAAGATTGAAAGTAACCTTAAATCAATTCTTTTGCGATCAGCAATAGTTTTGATAATTACATGCTTCTTTGGATTGTGTTTAAAAGGGAATTCATTTTACCGAAATACGATCATTTTTTTAAACGCGGGAAGCGATGATCTGGTCAGTAATATGAGAGCCTTTGATTTAGTTGAACGAACAGACGAACAATTAGATCTTGGTAATTGTGATAAAGCCATCGAACTAGCCCTTCAATCATTTAGCGAAGGTATGAACTGGCTTTGGATAGATGAAGATTCACTGACGAGAAAGGACTTAAAACAGCTTTGGAGAATTCAAGCCACTTATACGAATGTTTACAGAGCATATGCTTGTAAAGCGAAGAAGCTTTATGATTCCAAGGTTTACAGAGAAGCCTTATAATTTTCAATGCTTGGATTAATATTCCAAACTACGATTCGGCGCTTGCCAGTATTCAGAAGGGTAAGGAAATCAGAGAACTAATTACGGTAGTCAATCTATTCGGTTTCATGACTATGTTGAGAGAGGAGGCTATTATCATTATTATGTTGGGAACTATTCTAAAGCCCTGAATATATTATTAAATGTCAAGAAGGTTTATGAACGCGACTTTGGAGGTGATAATGATAAAATCCCTGAACTTCTAGCAACAATTGGACGAATCAAAATCGAACAGTTGTCTTATGATGAGGCTGAGAAATACGCAGTTGAAAGTTTAAGACTTGCAAAATTGCATGAATTCTTCATGGACGAGCGGGCTTCTGGTTTGTTAAATGACATTGCTTACATATTTTATGCTACGAGTCAGGATTTTGCTGCTGACACACTTTATCAGAAATCCATCGAGCTAAATATCAAAGCAGAAAGAGACTCAAGTTTGTCTATTGCCAGTGCTTTGAATGGTCTTGACCTTCTTTCAATGAAGAAATTAAAACTCTCAAAAGCAGACTCTCTATTCACCAGGTCTCTTCAGCTTTATCAACATCGATACCCAGGTTTGCATCCGGATGTCGGAATTGTATTAATGAATAAAAGTGAATTTCAATTTATGAGGAAAGCCTTCGTAACTGCACTAGAACTAATAAATCAAGCCCTAGAAAATTTCACTCCATACCATTGAGATAACCACCCAACAATTGGAGACATGTATTCGTGGAAGGCAGCTATCTTAATTATGAATGATCAACAAACGGAGGCACGGGAACTTTTAACTAAAGCATTGGAAATATATGAATTAAATTTTCATCCTGACCACGGGAAGATTAAGGAAGTAAGGGATATATTGGGGGCATTAGATAATTAAGTAGCCAGCCCCTTTGAGTCGTATTGTTCTATGAAAAATGAAGTAAGGCTAAATTGTTACTAACCCATCAAATAACTCAAAATACTTCTCCAACCTCTCCAAATCCTCTATTAAAAAGGGATATTCATTAAAATGCCCCACTATCAAAAGCTGAGGCAATTAGGGTTGAAAAAAAGTAAGAAAAAACCCCAAAAGTAGCCAATAATGGGATTAATTTGGGTTAATTCTTTTTTCAGATAACCCGAAGTCACACAATTTTGCCAAATAATATTCTGCCGATCAACTTTCTGGCTCCCCATCAGGAATATGAGTTGTATTACCAATCCTTTAAACAATCCAGGTTAGGACAATTGCATGGGGCCATTCCGTGGAAAGGTCTTTCTTATTATTTTTTAAAGCAGCTTAATAGAAGTAAACATTCAAGAGGTAGGAAGTCTATTTTCACCACGCAGGGAAAAGTGGCCTTAATGTTGCTGAAAGCCTATACGGGTTACTCGGATCGTAAACTGATGGAGCGGTTAAGCACTGATTACAGTTTTCAGTTTTTTTGTGGGGTTTATTTTAAGCCCGGTGACCGTGTTCCAGGCTTCAAGTTGATCAGTGATATTCGTTCAGAGCTGGCCTCAAAGTTGGACATTGCCGCTGTACAATCGATCCTGGCTCTTGCTTGGGGCCGCTACCTGACCGATACCAACGTGCTACTTACCGATGCTACTGCTTATGAGCGCTATATGCGCTATCCTACCGAAGAAAGACTATTATGGGAATGCTGTGAATGGCTTTATAAACAGATGAAAAAGACTTGCAAGCTGGCGGCCTTCGGATGCCCGGTAATAAATACGCTGATCAAAAGTCGAAGTATTTATCGTATCAAAAAAATAAAAAGAAGACTTATCAGCTCAAGCAAAAAAGGATCAAAAGTTTATTATATCTACTGAACAAACTATCTGAACAACTCGATAGGGTGGAAAGCCATTTACCTGATAGGATACAACTACCTGCCAGCTATCATAAAAGAAGGGCCATTATTGAGCAAATTTACCGACAGCAAAGCTATCAATATCAAACCGGTGAGCATCCAACCGATAAGATGGTTAGTATCGATAAGGATTACATTCGGCTTATTGTCCGTGGCAAAGAAATAAAAAGGGTAGAGTTTGGCCCTAAGGTGAACATGATCCAGGTAGGGGGTATCAATTTTATGGAGCATTTAAGCTTTGATGCTTTCCATGAAGGAGTTCGATTGCCCTCCTGTATAGAACTACATACCAAGGTTCCTAAACAAGCTGCTTAATTATTTTCCCTGTTCAAAATACTGACAATCAAATGGTTGAATGGAAAAGTGCGTCTGAAAACCTCGATATCCCCGTGGAAAATGGCCACTTATCCTAAACCCACTCAAAAAACACAGCAGCACTAGCTCCTAAACACCAAATAAAATTTGGTTAACGTATTTTTCCCTCTTTTTAACGAATATCCCTAATTACCAATGCTCTAAGATCGCTATAGAGGAGAAAAACCTATTTTTGATCTTCCCAGAAATAAACCCCTCCCCTACTTCCATAGTTCAAATTGATCTGTGGGCCAGCCCAATAAAACTGCCGGTGGCGGTTTATCTTTTGTAATTTAGCTTCATTTAATAATTAGCGTCAGGTGCTGACTTTCCTTGATCTGAAAAACAGTATCTCTTGGAGTAGGCCAATATTGAGTCCCATAAGGTTTCACATAATATTCAAATCTATATGTACCTTCCAATAAATTATTTATGACAATTTCTCTATTTGTATTGGTTTGCAGATCTGCGTGAAGCGGGACATCTATGCCTGATACATACAAGTCTCCTTTAATAAGCCCTTGTTTTTCCCAGGAATCCAGACCATATTTTTCTATGATGGTCAGCTATGCGAAGTCATCACAATCGCCGCAGCATGAAAAAATCAATACTAATATCAGTAGACAAGGTAATCGCTTTATTGAACCCATACTCTTTTTGTAATGATGCCTTTTTTAAAATAGAATTTGGCATAGTAAAACCCCTGTTTAAAACCACGCAAATCCAATTCAATGTTTAACGAAGCGTTTTTTAATTTATTTTTATACACGACTTCATTACTGGAAGATAGTATTTTAATCTCCTGACAATTTGTTGCCGGTTCTTCGAAGCTAATTGTGAAAATTCCGTTATTTGGGACCGGGTAGATGATAACGCCATTTGACAAACTATCCAGTAAAGCTGAATTTTCCAAGCTCGGTTGTAAAGACGCAACAGATACGTTCCTGGCAAAGCTTACCGTGCCATTGTATTCACTTCCCTTATAAACGGTGTTGCAAAAATTAGTGATGTAGGTGTCAGATTTTGGTTGCGCTTTCGGCCTATCAGGCAAAGGAATTCCTACTTTTAATGTAACACCAGGACCGAGATAACCACCGTCAGTTATTGTAATATTATTTGATTTAAAAGTTAAAGAAGCCTCTGCCCCTGCAGCCATAATACCAAGTCCTACACTTTCCTGATCTTTATAGAAAGGCAACTTTTTAAACACACTGTCCATAACAATGGCTACACCTGTACCAATCACACTTTTATCTAAAAAAGAAGACACTCCCTTTACAGCGGCTTTAAATCCCGCCAAAGCGGTTTTTTCAAACACCGTTAGCTTGGGTAACTCATACTTTTTAACGAGCGAATCGATGTTTTTGTAAGTAAGCATGCCGCCCTTTACAGTAAAGCCATCCTTATAAACTGAGGTAAGAAAATTTTGCCTATTCAAGAGCGGATTGTTTCCGGACCCATTTAATGGAATAGATGTCGCCAGTAACCTTCCTTCAAGGGTCATATTCGTCGTGTTAAGGGTGGCAAAATTAACTATTAATTCCGATTGATTCTCGCAAGTACCAGGGTCATAACTCATCTGAAAATCCGAACTGATGAATCCTCTGTTGATAGGAGCTTTAGAGGCTTCCAAGATTTCAATGACGTCTGTTTTACGGTCAAGCGGCTGTGAGGTTTCCCCGTAATTATTGAATAAACCATTATAGACCAGGTTCGGTGCACCTGTTGAATTTAGGGTCGTGACAATGTTATCATTAGCGCCAATGCCATCAAAAGAGGCCAATACCCGAAGTTTTCCAGTATAACGATTATAAAGCATGAAATAGGGCCCCACGCGATTTAGCAACGGATCAGTATCTTTGTTACCTCGTCTGGTTCAAAACCGTTATTTTTGTGCAATAATTCCCAACCGTCTTTCGGGTGAAAGTATAATTTGCCTGCTTCCTCTGCAGTTGGTAGGGACAAGTCGTAGTTGAATAAATTAAAATGATTTTGATATTCCTCTCTTTCATAAAACGGATTCCCTAACAGGATCGGATTATTGATACCATCCACATAACCACCATCAGGATGAAATACCTTGATTAATCTATCTCTCCAATCAAAATTGTTAACTAACCCAGGTCTTTCTTCATTGACGGGATTGTCCGGATCAGTCGATATATTTTGTCCAAAAAGTCCTAGTATCATCCATAAACTTAGTGTTAAGGTTAAGCCGGTTTTTTTCATCGGTTTATAAAATTGTTTTGTGGATTTAAGGTTGGCACCGTTGGCCAACCTTGCTTTTAAAAACGCTGTATCTTCTTGAGCTATCGTGTTAAGTTTTAATTCCATGACGGCCAATAACGTTTACTACAATAATAGCCTCTGACAGTGACATAATATGTCACTGGAGATAAAAAATTGAAGTATAATCTTAATTGATCATCTTTTAGAAGTCAACATGCTCAAGCTTAACCACAATGGGGTTGGGCCATTTACGATCATTATATATTCTATGTGCACGCATCACAGAAATCTCAATACCTTCTTGTGTATTCTTCACTGTTGGTTCAGGGTCTACCCGGGGGTTGTATTCCAACACGAGACCATTGTGTCCCAAAACAGAGATTTTGGTACCGTCATTTGCCCGCAATGACTTAATGTTGAAATTCTTTCGTTCTCCGAATTTCCAGTTTTCCTCTATGATAAAGGCATAGACCGTATTCTCTTCTGGCTTTCGCATGAACCAGATGTTGGACTCGTTGGTGACCTTGAACGGAACAGTGTTATGGAAAGCCTCCTTATTGATGAACATCCACAATGAGATCTCATTTAATCCACCTTTTTGCTCTTGTGGAAATCTTCCGAGCTCATCGGGACCAAAGTTCAATAAGAAGTTTCCTCCCTTGGCCCTGATTTCAATGAGTTTTACGATAGCATTGTTTGCAGACTTGTAATTTTCGTTGGTAGGACGATACTGCCATTGGTCACCAAAGGTATAGTTGGCTTCCCACGGTGAGGGAAGGGGTTCGTTAGGGGTTTCTTGTTCGGGGGTTTCAATGGCTCCTCGCGTCACAACTACATTGGGGTCCATTTCCCAGCAGACTTTTGCCAGTTCGGTCTTGGCATATTGCTCACGTCCGTCCAAAAAGATGATATCAATCTTTCCATAGTTCTTCATTAATTCCTTTATTTGTGCTTTGGCGTATTTGTTCAAAGGTTCGTTGCCAGAGGCAATGGCTTCTTTTCGGTCTCTTGATATGAGAGTGCCCTGTTTGTATAGAAAGTAAAAGTCGTCAGGTGAAAAATAAAGGCCAATAGCAAGCCCTTCTTCTCTGAAAGCATCTACGATTTGCTTTGTAATGTCTTTTCCATAAGGCGTATTCATAATACTGAAATCAGTGGTTTCGGTATCGAACATGCAAAATCCATTGTGGTGCTTGGTCGTGAACACTACATATTCCATTCCGGCCAAACGTGCAGCCTTTGCCCATTCTTTGGCATTGAATAACTTCGGGTCAAAGGTCTTGGGAAGCTCGTTGACGTAGCGTTCCAAATAATCATCCGAAGCTCCGACCATGCTATGGCTAATCACCATTCCCAGTTGCACATCCACACTCCAATGGATGAACATGCCAAAACCTAATTTCGAAAACCATTTTTCGCGTTCAGATTTATTTAAGTTTAGTGGCCTCTCCTGGGCAGTAAGTTGAATTGCCCCAAAAAGAAAGATTTCTAATGTCAATAGTAAAATAAAACGTTTCATTTTTTTTCGGCGGTTGCCCGCAATTACATTTATTCAGCAAAATACCCCTCCACTTTAAACACATATGCGGCATTCAAGGGATCTCCCGATCCATATGATTTTTTTAAAGGTAGCATGATCTTCAGATGGTGATCATAGTTACTCCAACTCACGTTCTCACCATTACCCAACCATTTTACTTTTGTCCCTTTCTTTAAATTGATGTCATAGACGTAAAGATGTTTACTCCCCCACATGGTAGAGATAATGTACAAGTCGTCCCCTTTAGTAGTATACCGGATATTATCTTTTCCGTATGTTTTCCATGGCCGTGTACCATAAATACCTTCGCCATTAACGGCAAGCCACTTCCCGATACCTTTAAGGCGCTTTTGCTGATTTTCTGAAATGGTACCATCAGCCTTGGGACCAACATTAAGCAGAAATACTCCTCCTTTGCTTACCACATCTACAAAGTGACGAATAAGATCATGTGTCGAAGGGTACCTGTCTTCCTCGTCCTCGACTTTATTGAACCCATAGGAATCGCCCATACCCCTGGAGTCCATCCAGGCTCTGGTATCGATGTCCGGAATATAAAAGTAATCGTATTCACGGATTCCAAATGTTTCCGGAAAATTGGCTTCCAGCCTTCCTTTATTGTTAACGGCCAGTGGCCTTCCCCATTCTTCCTCACGATTCAGGTACTCAGCCACCATCTGTTTTAGCAGCTTTTGAAATTTCCTGACATTAGGCCCATCCGGACTCAAATAAAATGAAGGGATATCATCGAACCAAAAAATATCAGGACCGTATTTCTCACAGATTTCATCCCAGCGCGCTTTGTAATCACTCATAAATTCGTCGGTTAATCCCAGCGGTCCATACAGTCCTATAGTTTCGGGGGCCTTATCAATTTCCATCTGCACACCAGCTAAAAATTTAGGATTCTCCACAGCTTCGTACTTATGTTCTGTGAAATAGGAGAAATGCCTTTCTCTGTGGTAAGAAGCTCCGAATTTCATATCACGTCTACGGATGGCTTTTTCCAATTCACCTATCACATCCCTTTTGGGACCCATATCATAGGCATCCCACTTGGTAAGAGCGCTGTTCCACATGGCAAAACCATCGTGGTGTTCGGCCACAGGTATTACCAGTTTAGCACCGGCATTTTTGAAGAGTTCGGCCCATTCTTCAGCATTGAATTTTTCGGCTTTGAATTCCGGAATAAAATCCTTGTAACCGAACTCCCCTAGTTTGCCATAAGTAGCCTCATGGTACCTGGTGTCAGCACCTCCCCGGTACATAGAACTCGCGTAGTGTTCTGCATAACCCCTGTCCGGGTGGAAAGCAGGGACCGAATACACCCCCCAATGGATAAAAATGCCAAACTTGGCATCCATAAACCAATCAGGAGTTTTATGACGCAATAGTGATTCCCAATGCGCTTCGTATTGCTGGGCATAGTTTGCCATGGAACAAAACACCATAGCAACAACCAAAGTAAATTTCTGTAATGTATTCATGTTAATGTATAATCTTTTACAACAGTTTTTATGTATTAAATTTTATGACTGCTGATATTCTCAGCTTTTTGTAACAATGATTTGTGCATCTGCCTGTTTTCCATCAAAAGCAGACATTCTTATCTTCTCTCCGGGCTTAACTTCTACTAAGCCGATCAATGGTATGGTACCATCTGTCAAACTTCTTATCGCCTGAATAGGTGTGCCATCCGTGCGATCGAATTGCACATCGGCAAGAGCTAAGGTCTTTATCTCCGGTAGCTTAGAAGCTATCGGTCTTCCTGTTTCCGAAGCTTTGACCTTTTCTACATGGCCATCACCTCTTGGTTTTTCATCCGGGTGGTCAACCATATTTCTGACTTTAAGACTAATCTCCGGATCATTTGGTCCTGTGTCAAAAGCCATTTCCAGGAAATTCCAATAATAGGGTTCACCCTGTTCTGTGCCTTTGCTCAATTCCGGGGAGTGGTGATCCTGTTGATAAAGTGCCACACCGTCCAAGTCATTGCCATGCATGTCTCTCATTTGCCGGTTCCAGCCCGCATACGGTTCACGTCCCCGCGACCTACCAATAGGACCAAAACTACATTCGTAGATACGTTCTTTTCGGTTCCTTACAATAGATCCCACATGCACATCACCGTAAACTGAGGTCACGCCGGACCTGGAGCCTAACAGATCGATCACCCTGTCAACTCCTGCTTTTACCCAGTAAGCATAGTCTGCCGCGATACGATTGGCTTCCCCATCATCATTTTTTTCAAATCCTGACTGCCAGATGGCATGCAGTCCATTGATGCCAGTAAGTGTAATCAGGCGGGATGAATCGGTTTTGATCAGGTTTGTCAGCCAGTTAAACTGTTCCTCACCTAAAAGGGTCCTTGTCGGGTCTCTCCTGGAATACAGGTTTTTAAATTCTCCCCAGCCGTTATCATCCCAGATATCTGTGTCCTGGGAGGTTCGCCACAGTCTGGAATCACATATCGCCAGCGTAAAGTCTTTGTTGGGCATTTTCCACTTTCTCCAGCGTTTGGGGTTGTCTGTGCCTGCAGGGTTTTCTTTGCCTATCATTAAATGGCTTACGATCCGGAAGTTCCTGATCATGTATGAAGGGTCTTGCCCCAAACCGTTTCTTCGCCTCAAAAGGAGTTGTTCCGGGCCTTTAGTATCATCCATGCCATGGTCATGGTCCCCCGGGTTTATGACATTCCAATGCCGCATCATCTGCCACCTGGACGTTGGCCCTCCAAGTGTGATGGTGACGATTTTATAAGCATCATCGGTACTCAATGGGTATTGCAGCAATTCCATGTACCATACATCATCTTCCCAAAGCATTACTTGAAAATTGTAGTCTTCCAGGTGCTTGAAGCAATTGTAGGTAGGCTGGTCCCTGACGAAATAGGGATCGAACGTACCATCGGTTTTCCTGACATCACCAATAGGCAACCTTGTATAGTTGCCATGAATAGCATGACAGCTTAACCCGCATAGTTTGTATGGGGCTTTTAGCCGTGGCAACCTGCCTACATAGCTACCCACAGCCGGCACATCTCCAACCATGCCCGTGCCCGGGCCTATACTGTTGGTACCAACACGTAAATCGGCAGTCACATCTTTCCCGTCTTTCCAGATGGTATAATAAAAGGTCTTATCAGCAGGGTTACCCGGAAATTTCGCCTCTATGATGGCCGTGTTCCTTCTAAAGTCGTTATTTACAATATTACCTGATCCAGCCAGGGGAACATTAGTCCATCCGCTAGTTGGTTTTTCAGCATCACTTATTCGTATTTCGGCTTTTTGGCCGTCGTTCCTGAATAGGGATATAAAACGGCAGGTCCATGTACCATTCTTATCCTGTCTAAGCGTATCGCCTAGGGCGTAGGCCATGTGGCATTCATTGAGAGGCGTGTTCAGAGGTTTGTTTTTTCCTTGCTCAACTTCGAACCGAATCACTTCAAAATCCACATTGCCTTGTGCACACAGCCCTATGTAGCCTTCGGCCCGTGATGCCTCCACCTCTCCGGAAAGCGTTTTTTTGATGGTGTTGCCTTTGACTATTTGCTGAAGCGTTGCATTCACCAACGACTTGCCCCCTTCTTGCGGCGTTACCGTAATGCTGAGTTGTATTTTGATACCCTGAACCAATTGCTGGCTGACACGATCAGAAGCAATGGCGCTTTTTTCCGTTGGGTTATTTACATGATATCCTAGACTGAAGGTATCGTCATCTTTCCAAACGGCCATAATGGACTTTTTATCAGGACTTGCGTTAGTTCTGATACCTGCTTCAAACAGGGTTTTTGCACCGATGGCCAACCCAAAAGCACCAAAACCTTTTTGGTACATTTTCCAGTTTGCATCATCTTCGGGGCGTTTTTCGGCATAGCCTTTCATAACAAATTCTGCTTTGATTCCAAAGCTTCCTTTCATGTACCATTCCCTTCTCCAGAGCATCCCGAATGGGGCCGAGGGGTCGTAGCTGGTGTTCATACTTTTGCCGTCGTTTTTGTAATGATAGGGGAAGCCTGTCCTTCTGCAACGGTCGCCTACATTTACAAGCCTGCGGCGGATCGCATTGCCTTTTATCTGCCAATAGCCGGGGTTCAGGCTTTCCCATTGATCGCCATGGTAGAGGCTGTCAGGGGCATTGAAACCTCCAGGAAATCCTTCGTGACTTTTATTGGCAAAGAGCTTGTTGACCGGAAGCAGTGTTACAGTAGCAGATGACAAAGTGGCTTGTTTGATAAATTCCCTTCTGGTTTTTTTGTTTTGATCCTCTTTTTTCATTAAGTGATTATTATTATAAAAGTTATTTTCAAGGTACTGTACTATTACTCTGAAGCCTCTTTTGAAAACTTATCGTCCTTGGTGATCGCGTTTTGTACGTCATTCCTGTTATGTATTGATAGTGGGTAGCCACTATGTTCGAATAACGCAGTCATAACATCGGCAAAACATACCAAGCCATTGAAGTACGGGTATGAACTAGGCCACGAACATGATAAAAAACCTGGAGTCAATGCTTCGGGCTTTTTATCGAATAGTCGTGCCAGGTAGTAAGACGTCACTCCATCCAAACTGGGTTTTGCACTAATGTTCCACCTAAATTTTCACTTTTGGTTATTTCATCGAATGGTATTGGCAAGAACAAAAATTTTCCGGGTGCGGCTGCAATCCTATCTGCTTCCCCTTGGGCCCTCTCCTGAGACTGAGGGTGCGCTCCTGCAGCCGCTTCGGCTGCCGGTAATGCTGCTACTGTGCTTTCTAAAATACCCCATCTGATCAGATCCGTTTTACGGCCAAAACCTTCACCTGCCAGTTCCCAGGCACGTTCTTGCCGGATATCGGCTAAAGTCAAGGTGGTAAGATCCGGAAGGTTTGCTCTTTGCCTTACTTTGTTAATAGCCGCCAATGCGGCAGCGCTTGACCCACCTATCATAAATTCTACTTCTGCCAGCATTAGGTATGCATCTGCCAATCGCATAAGGCGGTTTGGTTGACTAGTTTGGCCATCAGGCTCCGGGTTTATGAATAAAGGATCACTGACAGGAACCTTAGCTCGCAAAAACTTTGTAATATAAATATGGTTAAATGCTACCGCTGTACCATCTGCAAGGGTATGGCTATCGAAAACCGTATATGGCAATCGGGCATCATTAGGGTCAAATGAATCAGCAAAACTTCTTCGCAATGTAATTAGAGCAGCTCTGGTAAATATATCAAGCTCTTCGAATGCCTGTAGAGCGAATGGAGCATCTGCTTCTGCACCTGCATTGGGATGGGCAACATTGTGGATATTGTTGGAAATGATTCCCCGAAGAAATTCAACGCCAAAAATAATTTCGTTGTTTAGGTCGTTTCCTTCCCTGAAAATATCCCCAAAAGGAGCCAGGTCCGGTCCATGTGGTGAATTTTGAGTAATGTCGATTAATTCGGTCCGTGCCGCATTGTACTCAGCTCTCCACATATGATAATGGGCCTTGAGCATTTTTACCGCCCAAACAGTAACTTTACCATCATTTTGGTTCCATCTACCGGTAGATAGCAGGCCAGAATCAATAGCAGATTGAAGTTCGCCAATCATATCAGCCTGTATGGTTGATGCAGGCGTTTTTCCCAACAAGGAAACTTCTTCAATATCTATTTCATCTTTCCAAAAAGGTACATCTCCCCACATAGTGGTAAGCCGATAATAAATATAAGCCCTGAAAAATTGAGCCTGGGAAATTAACCTTCCCTTTTCCTCATCGCTCAAAGAAGGAGATTCAGCAATACGATTAATTACTAAATTTGCGTCCTTGATACCTGCATAGAGCTCCCTCCACATAATAGCTACTCTACCATTGGATGAATCAAAATCATAGACGCCAACCAAATTGATTCCAGGCAATTGATTCCTGGCGACGACCCCAAGGTCAGTACCTAAAAATTGATAATAAACCATATGTTCCCCTGTAACTTCGCCGGTTCGCATTCTTGCAACTAATCCGTCTATCGCTAAGTTGGCTTCGGCTTCACTGTTAAAGAACTCATCAGGGGTAATTAACCCTCTGGGTTCCTCTTCTAAAAAGTTATCACATCCCAAAAATGTCAATAGAACGATAATTGACATCATATAAATATTATATATAGTCTTCATAATTATATGTCTTTCTGTTTTGTCAACAATTTTTAAAAAGTAATATCCAGACCAAAAACGAATGATCTATTTTGAGGATAATTCACATTGTCATAACCTCTAAGTACGTCATCGGTGCCGAAACCACTTACTTCCGGATCGTATCCTATATAGTCTCCACCCTTTAACAGAAACAGATTTGTTCCTGTAAAACTGATTCTTAGATTATTCACACCCTTGAGTACCGATTCCGGAAGTGTATATCCCAACTGGAGGGTCCTTAACCTGATAAAACCTGCATCTCTTACAAAAAAGCTATTTGAGCTGTTGAAAGATGCACTGTTAAATCCAGGAATAAGAGCATTATCCGGGTTCTCGGGTGTCCATATTCTGTCCCTGAGGTCGGCAAATGAATTCAATTGGGTGCCTGTTACCTGAAATAAATCCAAATAGTAATTTTCGTTGCCAAATACTCCCTGTAAGAAGAAACTCAGGTCAATATGCTTATAGGTAAGCGTATTTTGTATACCTCCGAAAAAATCCGGGTTCGCCGATCCTATTACCGTTTGGTCATTCGCATCAACCACACCATCAGGTCCGCTTATGTCAGCAAACATCGCATCTCCTGTTGCAGGGTCGATGCCTTCAAATTCAAACCCCCAAAAAATACCCACAGGCTCACCTACTATAAGCTGGCTGGTAATATCATTTGAAGGATTGGGTAATCTATTGGTAATTACGGATTCGTTGCCTCCTAAATCAAGTACCTTGTTCTTAAAGGTTGAGATATTGAACGATGTGCTCCATGTAAAGTCATTTCCATCTATTATAAAAGCGTTCAGGCTAAAATCGAACCCCCGGTTTTCAACTTCGCCTATATTCTGTAATTGCGTTGCGAAACCCGTAAAGAAAGGAACCTCTACATCTAAAAGTAAGTCATTGGTCCTTTTATAGTAATAATCGAATTCTAAGTTTAAACGGCTGTTGAAGAGCGAGACTTCAAGACCCAAGTCAAATTGACGGGTGGTTTCCCACTTAATGTTTGGATTGGACAGGACAGTCTGTTGCAGCCCTACCGAGGGAACTCCACCTCTAACGAGCACAGGTGAAGTCCCCAGCTGTGCTAGTGTTGAAAATTCATCAATTCCGGAATTACCTGTAATTCCGTAACTCGATCTTAGTTTAAGATCATTCACAAAATCAACACCGCTCATGAATTGTTCATCCGATAATCTCCAGGCAACAGCGACCGAAGGAAATGTGGCATATTTATTATTGATTCCAAGTCTTGACGAACCGTCCCTTCTTGCTGAAAAAGTCAAATAATATTTATCCTTATACGAATAGTTGATGCGACCTAGCAAAGAGAACAGAGAAAATTCAGAATACCCGCTGTCAATAGTTGTTTCTTCCAAAGGTGCCAGCTCCACGGCATTGAACTCAACACCATCATTGGGTATTTCTGCGGCGTTAATCGTTGATAACTCGGTTTGGGAAGTCTGGGCGGTAGCACCAACCAATACGCTCAATGAATGATCACCGAAAGTTTTAAGGTAATTCAACGTATTTTCATTAAGCAAAGAAACTGTCCTTGCATTGCCTATCTGGCCACTGCCCAACCTACTGGCAATTATTTGATCAGGCACCGTGGATGGTATAAAAATATTGGTTTTATCAAAACTGAAGTCACCGCCCAATGTAGTCCTTAATTTTAAACCTTCGATAATATCAGCTTCGATATAGTTGTTTATCAAAACCCTGTCCCTGATGGTCTCGTTGGTTATCAACCGGGCATCTGCAAATGGATTGCCACCTCCATTATCGATACCTACGTTAAACACCTGGAAGTTGCCCTCCTCATCAAATACAGGCTTCAAGGGATCCTCCCGTGCTATATCGTTACGACCAGAAATAACCGAATTATCCGTTAATGAATGGGTCAAGAAAAGATTTGTCCCTACTTTGAACGTTTTTGATATTTTATGGTCGAGGTTCAATCGAAGAGAATACCTTTCAAATGCAGTTCCGAGCAATATTCCTTCCTGATTTAAAAAACCCGTGGAAAGATAAAATTGCGTATTCTCATTCCCTGATGACAAAGACACAAGGTTGTCTGAAATTAAGGCTGAACGAGTTAGCACCTCTTGCCAGTCAGTATCACCTCCGGGCAAGTTGTTCAGGTCAAATAAGCCAGGGACGAACTTGTTTCGATATTCAGCATATTCCCTGGCATTCTGCAAATTCAGCTTTTTAGGTAGAACCTGTGTACCCATTGATGTCTTAATATTTAACCTTTTCTCGTAGGGTCTACCTTTTTTGGTCGTAATCAATACAACACCATTGGCGCCCCTGGCTCCATAAATTGCTGTGGAAGATGCGTCTTTTAATATCTCTATCGATTCAATATCATTCGGATTGATCGTCGATAAATTTCCGCCACCAATGAATCCGTCTATTACATACAATGGCTCATTTCCTGCTGTAATAGAATTTCCCCCCCTTATCCTTATAGTAGTACCTGTTCCGGGTGCACCGTCTATCGAAGTAACGAACACACCTGAAGCACGCCCCTGCAAAGCCTGGCTCAGATCGGCTACCGGTGCCACATATGCATCTTCTGCTTTTATCGAAGATACCGAACCAGTCAGATCTTTTTTAAGAGTTGTTCCATAACCGATTACCACTACTTCTTCCAGGTGCTCGAAATCCGGTTCCATTTGCACATTAATGGTGCTTTGTGCTCCTACCGGGATTTCCTGGGTAATGTACCCCACAAAAGAGATAGTAATTATTGCGCCTTCCGGTACAGTTAGTTTGTAATTACCTTCAAGGTCTGTGATGGCGCCATTCGTGGTACCCTTTTGTACCACAGATGCCCCGGGCAACGCCTGACCGTATTCATTAGTGATTTTTCCGGAGATTGTTATATCTGCTTTTATAGATTCATATTTGTCTTCCACCCTTTCACCTCTACCTGTGTTGGTAGCTACATGTATTTGATCATTGATTCGCTTGAACTTAATATTCGTTTCTTTCGAAAGCGCTCTGAGTAAATCTCCTAGCGTTCCTTTCTTGAATTTAACTTTTACTCTTTGATCCTTATTAACCAAGTTTTCATTCAGGGCAAAACTGAAACCAGTCTCGGATTGAACCAATGATAAAACTTCGTCTAAACTAGCCTCAGGAATCTTGAGGTTCCAGTTGATTTCTTCAAGGCTTTTGGATTTCAGTTGCGCCGAGAGATCCCCTGCAACCAACATTCCTCCTAACGTGAATTGTATTACTATACTGTAAAAAGCCAACCTGCTCATATAGTACAGTTGTCTTAGTAGTTTTAATTTCATAATTTAGGTTATTGATTTTACATAGTTTTAATCAATAGCATCCTCTTTTGGTGCTTCGTACCGACCAAAGTTTGTAAGCAACTTTTGAGGTGCCCTCTGAGCCTTAGACCCCTGGGGTTTAAGGCTCATTTTTTATGATGTATCCTGGGCCTGCATCGTCATAATTTATTTGATAATTACTTTATTACCTTCAATACTAAAAGAGAAGTCGTTGGCAAAACTTACGCCTTCCAGGACATGTTCAAGCGTAGCATTCTCATAGCGTCCCGAAAACCCACTTTTGATATGATGTTGCGTCTCGATGACAATCTCAACACCATACCATCTCTCCAACTTCTCTACTATTTCATCAAAATCAGCCTGTTTAAAATCAAGAATACCGTCCTTCCAGGCGAAGAAATGGTCATCGTCAAATTCATCTACCGAATATTGACCGGAACTTCTCATATAGTTGATACTTTCATTCGGACTCAACTGAGCAAGGATTGATCCTGTAGTTTTTGTTTTGCTTTTTACTTCAACAATTCCTGTTGCAACGGCCACTGATATAGTTTCATCTTTTGGGTAGGCGCTCACATTGAATGAGGTTCCAAGCACCCTTACGGCTAAATCTTTGGATTCCACTATAAAAGGCCTGCTTTCGTCTCTTTTTACCTCGAAAAATGCCTCTCCGGCTAACTTCACTACCCTTTCTTCCCGGAAGTTTTCCGGGTATTCAAGAGAACTACCGGAATTCAACATAACTTTGGTACCGTCCGGTAGTCTTGTTTGCAACTTTTTTCCTTTTGGGATGTTTTTTACAATGGTACTTACCACTAATTCGGGATTTGAGGCATTAGGTTGAATATTGAAAAAGTAAATTGCAAATGAAATTCCAAGAAGGAGTGCAACTACGGCCGCCACTCTCCGGATATTTGAACTTCTCTGCCATGCTACTATTTTAGCGTTAGTGGAAGTATCATCAAATTCGAGATTCTCCGCTAACTTTTGGTAGGATTCCTTTGTGTGATCAGCCTGCCAAATCAAGCGGCTCTTTTCCCAGGCTTTCTGAAAACCAGAAAATTCCTTTTCATTTTCTTTTGATGATTCCAGCCAACTCCTAAGCTGGCTATCTTCCTGAACACTGATATCATCAGTGAGCTTCTTTAAGATCAGGTTTTCAATCTCGCGTTCCATTCAAACTGTATTTGCCTAAAAACATGTTTTGAAGAATAAACAGGAGATTTCCTTTTACCCCCCAAAAGGGACAAGATATTTATAAAACTCCAGTCATAATAATCTATAAATCAATATCTTAATATTAGATAATTTGCAAAGAATGCTGAGTTAAAAACCGAGAGATTGAAAACCCGATCAGTATTTATTATTTCAAATCGGATAATTTACCTGGTTAGCATAATGAAAGTCGCCGGGAAGAAGTTTAAAGTTCCAGTTAGGCATCATTAGGTGGAAACTGAACAAAAGTCTATAATGACAATAAGAAATAGAGTTTTTGTGGATTATCTTTGAAATATGGAGACAATTTCTCTCTGAGTTTTTTGATTGCTATGGTCATTTGGTTTTCAACAGTCTTCACAGAAAGGTCCAGATGTTCTGCTACTTCCTTGTATTTCATACCGTCTATCCTTATCAAACCAAATATGAGCTTTGATCTCGGCGGTAGGCTTTCTATGGCGCTTTGAATTTGATCTGCGAGTTCTCTGTTGAGAACCGACAGGTCGGGTTGAATAAAGTCCCCTATTTTATTATCTTGCACCTTGTCCAGATCGACTGTTTCCAGTTTTCTTTTTTCAAGGTAATTGAGAGCCTGATTCTTTACCGCTCGAAACATATAGTGGTTTACGTTCTCAATGGCAGAAAGCCTTTTACGACCGGTCCATACCTTCATAAAAACATCAGAAACTACTTCTTCTGAGGGATTGTGAGATTGAATCATTGTCAGAGCGTATCCATACAAACGTGGGTGGTAATAATTAAAAAATTCTTTAAATGCCGATTCATCCCCCTTAGAAATAGCTGATATCCATTGGCGAACTTGTTCTCTCATTTAAACATACTTTGTGCCCTTCACAAATATCAGCATTTTAAATTGAATATAATAGTTGAGTGGTGCAAGGTAATTTGCTCTGCCTGTTCCATGCAGTTTTCATAATATCCAGTCCCAAATTTGCAAATAATTGTTTGAGAAAAAAGGCAGCATTAACTGCAATGCCACAGCGTTTCTCAAGAGAGGAAATAATGCCCGAATGGTCTGGGCAATACTATTTGGTGCATTAGCTTGATTATAGAATAATTGATTATTTAGCATCACAAAAACAAAAGCAGATATGGAAGTATAAAACGCATTAGATGACTCAGTTGGGATGCGGAATAGATTTCTATTACATCATTCGGGTTTAAATCATTGCTAGGTTCCCGTGAATAAGGAGATCTTCCTTTCACACAATTTGATTCCCATCTTCGATTAAAAGGAAATGACAGAATTATTTTTCCGGAAAATTTGGAATAGGAAAAACCTACTTTTTATGGAAATATTTTGAGAACAATGGATCTTATGGGGTGACATATATTTTTAACTCTCAAAATTTTTCCCAGACCATCTTTTTTTTAACATTTTTCCTCAATCAACGAAAAAAAATCGTCGACATTGGTATTTTTAGTATGTGTGAAAAATCTTAAATAAATCAACTTCTTCGGTTGGGTTTTTGATTTAATTCCTAATTTCTTTTCTGCAAAAATTCTTCTGACTCGGATTCAATTTGCTGGCTGGTTTTTCTATTACCGCTTTTTAACCATTCTATTAGCCCTTTTTTCGAAAGTATAATTTTTTCTCCTTCTTGAAATGGGGGGTAATTTAGAGCACTTGGCAAAAATAGTTGACTTGGCACTGACATGCAATCAAAACAGGGCAAACCATGCGTTTGCCCTGTTAGCAAAATCTCATTATTGCTTTATCAATCTAAATACTCGACAGCCTCTTTTTGATTTAACCTTTAAATAATAGGTGCCGGAATTAAGATCGCTAACATCCAATGAGGTTCCATGGGCGGTCATGATCTGGCGTCCCAGCTTGTTTAATACGGCAATATCAACTGGTGAGTCTACGTTCCTTAAGTACAAGGTTTCCCGCACGGGATTGGGGTAAAAGAAGATATGCCAACAATGTTCACCGTCATCTCCACCGCCAACGGGATCTTCAGCTACGGAGTAAAGCTGTGACTGCGGCACAATTTGGCGAGGCTGCGATGAGCTTGACCACTCAAAGACACAATTTGCATTACCCACACTTTCGAAATATTCAATTTTGATCTTGTACTTTTTATCGGCTTCCAATCGTATTTGTCCCGAATATGTAGCACTGTCATTAATCCACTTATTAATGACTAATTGACCATTAACCCATAGTCTGCGTCCATTATCGCTGGCTAAATAGAATGTATACTTTTCTGTATAGCGGGGTTGAATAGCGCCCGTCCAACGAATAGAAAAGGTGTCACCGTTAACACCTTCCAAAGGGGAACCCTTCCCCCCAGTTGAAATTAACAACAGAATCAATACGT
This sequence comes from Agaribacillus sp. DX54, assembly GCF_056858335.1. Classification (NCBI taxonomy): domain Bacteria; kingdom Pseudomonadati; phylum Bacteroidota; class Cytophagia; order Cytophagales; family Splendidivirgaceae; genus Agaribacillus; species Agaribacillus sp. DX54. The sequence continues at coordinate 39,870 of NZ_JBXEQE010000029.1, read as the reverse complement.
GTTCCGGCATATCTTCTAAAGTTTATTCTATTGAAATAGGTGCCCGTTAACCCGTCTCCATTTCCCTCAATAAATCTTGGGAAAAATTGTGATGATGGAACAATTTCCCGTGGCTGCGAGGTACTTGACCACTCAAACTGGCAATCCGCTCCACCCGAATTTTCAAAGTATTCGATTTTGATCTTATATTGTTTCCCGGCTTCCAGCGCTATTTCTCCGGTATAGGTAATGCCCCAATCGTCAATCCATTTGTCGATGATTAGTTGATCGTCAATCCAGAGCCTACGACCATTGTCGCTCGTTAAATAGAACTTATAGTTTTCTGAATAGCGAGGCTGAATGGTCCCCGTCCAACGAATAGAGTACAAATCATTATTAATACTGTCCATCGGAGAACCTCCGCCCCAGAGGAAGCTTATCGTTGGGTCAATGCGCGTACTGACGTACGTTTCAAAATTTGTTCCATTGAAATAGTCTCCGGTCAGTCCTTCTCCGTCGCCATGGACAGGCGGTGTTAGTCTTGAAAAAAGTCGAGACTGCGGCACAATTTCCCGGGCTTGTGATGGGCTAGACCATTCGAATTTACAATTAGCGCCACCGAAATTTTCAAAGTATTCGATTCTGATGGTGTACTTTTTCCCGGCTTCCAGTTCAATTTCCCCGGTGTAGGTAATATCCCAGTCGTCAATCCATTTATCGATAACGAGTTGATCGTTAATCCAGAGCCGGCGCCCATTGTCACTGGTTAGGTAGAATGTATATTTTTCTGTAAAGAGCGGTTCAACAAAACCTGTCCATCGAATAGAATAAGAATCATTACCAACACCCTCCATAGGCGATCTGTCGCCCCAGTTAAAATTAATGGAAGCATCTTTACGGGTGCTTACATAGGTTTCAAAATTCATTCCGTTGAAATAATTTCCGATCAGGCCGTCGCCACCGGTAGTGATAGCTCGTAGCTTTAGTGATCTTATTTTGTTGTCCCATTGATACAGGCAACTTGAGTCTGAGTTGACGATAACAGAATGGCCTGTAAAATTATCCTCTCTGAACAATTCCACTTCGTATCCGGGGGCGAGTTTTAAAGCGGATATGTCATGGCTTGCCATTCCCTTTTCCTGCAATTTAGCCGATGTGTAATTATCGACGGGTAGCACTGCTTCTGTTCCGGAGTAGCCACAGTCAGCATACACTGTAGCCACCGGATCGCCAAAGGGGTCTACCGTCAGCCCTTTTGATTCACGCAGGAGTTGAAAGAGGTGATCGGGCCGGACCACAACATAGTTTGAATTGAGTGAATTCATGACATTTTTGAAAGTGGTAGGGTTATTCCCTGTCCAGGGTTGAGCCTGAATAATAACGAATCTCGGTTCAGTACCATCCCATCCAATAGACGCAGAAGTTATGTGGTCTTTCATACCCTGTTCATTAGTACAATAGTTACAGGATAGCGGCTTACCGGGTAAACTATTATTGTAAATACTCAATGGGCCTCCCGTGTTCTGTCCGGTTAAACCAAGCAAAGAAGGCGCATAAGTGGCATATGTTTCACCTGTATTTTGGCTAATGCCACCTGTTATACCGTTCCAAACCGTAATCACACGAAAGCCGGCGCGTTCGTTGTATTCTTCTGTTTTGGCAGCAAACTGGTTGAGCAAATTTTGATCGGTCCACTCATTTGGATAAGTATAGCCATATCCGGATGGACCGGAAATAAGGTTGTCGTTTTGTGTGGAAGATTGATGATAGAAATTCAAGGCACCTGGCATGGCATCCACCATCGCCGGTGATAACGTCCAGCCGACGGGAACCTTGCCTCGATCGGGGTTATCCCAAAGCTTACGCATCAAATGTTCGGCGTATTGCAGGTTGTCGCCATCGCTTAAAGTAAACGCCACATAAATTTTATTTTCGAGTTTGGGCTTGGGGGGGATCGGTTTCACATCGATTGTCCGGGGCATACCACTATGCACCGTTAAGTTGGCACACCAGTCACTCGCTATGGTAGTAATCCCATAGGTGGATACCCTGGATACGCCCGGCTCTTCTTCCGGCCACCACCCCATGTAGTTGGCACCGGCAGGCATAGAAGATAAAAATTTATTCAGCAATTCGCTTTCGTCTGGTACGTCAGGGTCAAGCCAAACGACGGCACCCTCTATAGCAACCGCGTATTCGCGCAGCGAGGCTTGATGTACTTCGGGGTTTAACCCTGTGAGCAGGCGATGATCCATAGCTGGCCAATACGTGTCAAATAAAGTTTGATACACGTCTAACTTACTGGTGAACTGGCCGCGTAAGTCCGCGAGCACCGGTAAATTATAAGGGGCCGATTGCAGCTTTGATAACAACGAAGGAGACGCAATGACCGCCTTTAGATCCTTGGCTAAGGCAGTGGCCAGATTAACAGTATGAATCTGTGCCGAATCGTAAACAATTAAACCATTTATTTCATCGCGATACTTCGTAATCAAAGACCAGTTATCGGAATGCTCTACCCAGTTCAACCCTAAAGACTGCAGCCATGTATAGGGACCTTCGGCATGAGCATCACCATCATAAACAAATATGCGAGGGGATGTCATGTTGACAATACCTTTCAAAGACGAAAACAAGTACTTTTCCTCGGCCGGATTAGTCCGTAAATAAATTAAATCCTGTGTGGGAGCTGTAGCGGGAAAAGAGGGAAGAAGCTGACCGGCGGGCCAGGTGATTTGGGCGCGTGTCTGTAATGCAAATAACAGCATTGGTAAAAAGCACAAACAAGTTACACTTTTTAAAAATGAATTTGTTCCTTTAAACATACTTTTGGTGATTAATAGATGAATTATTTTACAAATCGACAGTTGAGAATCTGTAATGAATTACCGCTGCCAGGAAGATTATGTGCGCTGTTGATCACATTTGTTCATCCCGACCGTGTTAAGAAGATAGGTCATCGAAAATGACGATCTCTACCAATTGCAGCTAATCAAGGCCAACAGGTAGAATTTTAATCCTTTGTACAGGTGTTAATTTCTGTATTTCACGGCTAAGATTGATGTTATTCAAGTCCTGAATATCTGGTTGCTCGTCACTTTTAGCGATAAAAAAAATATACACAAAACCTGCTCCGCCTTTGGGAAATCGCATGCTGATAACGCCCAGCATTGTTGGCCAAAAGACTGTTATACCTATTCCATAAATTGTCACCACCACTGCCATCACTATGCCAGTGGTAGAATTTCCCATATCAGAATTTAAAGTCAGGTAAGTCCATTGTCATAGACTCTATAGCACATAAACTACAAAATAGCGAAAGAATTTTATAAATATCTTTCTGTTTTGTTGCCAACTCTGACTGTATTATATCATTGTTACATTAATTTTATCTGAAATAATAACATTTTAATCACAAAAAAGACATCTTCGGAAATTCAAAACCTCTTGGATTTAGATTCGATATTGAATTTTGCAAGCACAAATTATTTTATTCATTTTCTGATCATTTCTAAAAGCACATTTACAGATTGCTCGGCAAATAAAACATTATTGATATTAGTATCTGTCTTTATCACCTTAACGGAACCACTGGCATGTTCTTTTTGCATTAAACAACACCTGATCGATACCCGAAGTATGAAATATTCAGATGTTTTTTTGGGGGCTTGTATAATGAATATAATTTTTGGAGATTCCGGAAAGGTAGGAAACTAAGATTGAGCGGATTAAACCACTATTTCAGAGAGTGCCTAAAACCCAGCTTGCTTCCTATTTGGGTGTTTCGCGCGAAACGCTTAACAGACTTTCTTCATAGTCTTACCTCGGTCAGTTTGTAATTGTGAGGTTTGTCACGTAAAAAATGTGTGCGTTGTGCTCATTTTTGTAGTAAACATTTACAAATAAACTCATGAAAAATATAGGATGGATTTTAGCAATAGCATTATTAACTGTTGTACCAACAGTGGCGCAAACTAAAAAAGCAAAACAAATGGAAAAACGAGTAATTAATCCCTGGCAATAGCAGGATGAACGCAGGTATGTACAAGCAGTTGAAGTAAACCAGGCAGAAGGTACAATCTATGTTTCCGGGCAGGTAGTAGCAGTAAACGCTGATGGAAAATCAAGTACAGATGACATGAAAACCCAATTAGTTCAAGCTATGCAAAATTTGGAACAGGTTATCTGTAAAAATGTTTTTTGGGGTCATCAAATCTCACCTGTTAATGATCTTATAACTTGATATGTAAGCTACTTTTTAATAGATTTATAAGTCTGTTAAAGAAATAAATTTAATGATAGCTTCCGAAAGCTTCGATAAGCTGCTAATTAAATCTCAAGAATTTGAGAATGAAAAGCTTCCAAACGAAAGTGAAGATCTTATATGGGAGCAATTCAAATCCGGAAGCCAATCCGCACTTACCTATATTTACAGAAATTACACCAATTTGCTTTTCAACTATGGATTTCAGTTTTCTTCTGACAAACACCTGATAAAGGATTGTTTGCAGGATCTTTTCATGGAGCTGATCAGACATAGAGACCATCTCAGCCCAACCTCATCCATCAAGTTTTATCTGCTGAAGTCTTTCAGAAACAAACTGATAAAGACTATTCAGAAGAACAATAGACAAAGACCGTCAGAAAACTTTCTCCCTAAGGCATTATTTACGATTTCCGTTTCCGCTGAAACAAAAATGATCAATGCTCAGCTCGACGCGGATAAACAACGGATCCTTCAAGACAGCCTGAATAAGCTGCCACCACTACAGCGGGAAGCTTTGGTACTCTATTTTTATGAAGGTCTTAAATACAATCAAATCGCTGAAATGTTGAGTATCAAAGTAAAGTCTTCCCGGGCTTTGGTTTACCGTGCAATCGACTCTCTTGGGGAACTTCTGGATCCTTATCGTGATACAATGATTACTTTTTTGACTTTAACCACTGTTGTTAAATCGTTAATATAAGAATGCTTTCGCTAATTATTTTGCAATAAATTTTCTCATTTATTTAATAAATTATAAATATTTCACTTTGCTATGGTCATTGAGATAGTCCTGGACTTTTACAGTAAAGGACTTTTGATAATTAATGGACTATAAAGATTTTGATGTAAGTGATTTTCTCAAGGATGAATACTTTGTAGAATGGGTATTGCACCCTGATCATAAGTCGGATCATTTCTGGAAACAATGGCTATTTGACCATACTGATAAGTTAAAAGAAGTGGAGCATGCCCGTGAGGTAATCACTTCAGTTGGATATGCGTATAAAGCTAAACTTAGTGATCCGGAATATTCAGCCATGTTTGAAACCCTTCTTCGTTTCAACGAAGCTAAAAATAATAAATCGACTCCATGGCTTACGAAAGATGTTATGAAAGTAGCTGCCAGTATAGTGCTGATTTTGGCTGCTGCTTTGATGATGACCCAAAGGAGTAATTTCAGACCTGACAGTTATGACAGTTCCGAGCATATGCTGGTAAGCAAAACAGTGTATGGTCAGAAGAAAAATATTGTGTTGTCCGATGGCACCAGGGTCATGCTCAATGCAGGAAGTTCATTGACTTATCCTGAAAAATTCAGTGGTGATGCCCGTGAGGTGATTTTATCAGGAGAGGCATTTTTTAATGTTGAGCACGATGTTCACAGGCCTTTTTTGATTAAAACCTCAGGTCTCACCACCAAAGTGCTCGGGACCTCATTTAATGTGCGCAGCTACACTGAGGACGATAAGGTTCTGGTGAGTGTGGTGACCGGAAAGGTAGAGATCAATAGCCCCAATGGCACCTCGGAAGTTCTTCTGCCTTCCGATATGGGCACGTTTAGCAAGTCGGCAAAAGAAATTACGGTAACAAAACTCGACAAAGCTAATTTCATCGCCTGGACAAAGGGTATTCTCACATTCGATAATGAAACTCTTCCGAACATTTTCGAAAAGCTGGAGCGCTGGTATGGAGTGGAGATACAGGTATCAAAGGGAGTGAAATTGGAAGGAAAATACAGTGGAAGCTACAAAAACAAGTCTCTTGAGCTGATCCTGAAAGGGATAAGTTATACATCAAATTTTAAGTATTCTATTAATAATAAAAAAATAATAATCTATGAAGATAACTAAGATCATTCATCTACCGAATCTGGTTTAGGTTCAAAAGAATGCCGGCTTGACGGCAAAAAACCAAAACCCTCGCATCCATCGAGTTGGGGAACTGCGGCTGCAAGGGCTGGTTCTTAGCTATTCAAATGTTCACTAAAAACCCTTTAAAAGTATGAAAAAAAATCTACTGAAGGAAATACTGATTGTGTCGAAATCCCTGTTCTACATACTATTCTTGCAGGCCCTTTTTGTTTCGCTGCTCCATGCAGAAGATATTGGCGCCCAGAATAAAAGCTTGTATGAAGTAGCGATCGATCTCAATGTAAAGAACGCTGAGATCCTCGATGTATTTGAAGATATTGAGGCCAGGACAAATTTTGTTTTCACTTACAATGATAAATTCCTGACAAACAAGCGGGTAACCCTATCCGGGAATAGAAACCTTGGCAAAATACTGGAACAGATCTCGCAAAAAGCTGATCTTCAATTTAGACGGATCGGCGAGAACATCCATGTTAAAAAAAGAAGGATCAACAATGGTCTCGTAGAAGAATTTGTTGGACAAGATGACAAAACTATCTCAGGCCGGATTACAGATGAAAACGGAGAAGGATTGTCTGGTGCCACAATTGCAGTTAAGGGAAGTTCAATAGGGACCATCGCCGATGTGGATGGGAACTACAGCTTTGAGGTTCCGGATGAAGCTCAAACCCTTATCATATCGTTCATTGGCTATAAGTCTGTTGAGGTAGAAATTGGTAATCGATCAACGATTGATATGATGTTGGAACCGGATCTGACAAGCCTGAAAGAAATAGTTGTGGTAGGGTATGGGACCAAAAATAAGAACTCGCTCACTGGAGCTATCTCTAATGTTACTGCCAAAGACCTGGAAAGTGTTCATGCGGTTACTACGAGTGCCATGCTCGCAGGAAAGATACCCGGCCTTACTTTCCGCCAGGCAGATGGCAGGCCCGGCTCCAGCGCTAATATCCAGATACGTAATATGGGTAATCCCTTGTATGTAATAGATGGTATTCAAAAGGACGCCGGCCAGTTCAATAATATCTCTCCTAACGATATCGAGAGCATTACAGTCCTTAAGGATGCATCGGCATCAATTTACGGTTCCCGTGCGGCCAATGGTGTGGTGATCGTAACCACCAAAAGAGGTCGGATATCCAGTGGTAACCAGTTTAACATTGATGTATATACCGGTTGGCAAAATTGGTCGCGTTTTCCTGAGACTGTCAATGCAGGAGAATGGATGACCGGCAAAGTAGATGCCGATGTGAACCGGAATGGTACCACTGATATTACTTCAGAAGAACTGGCTTTGTGGCAACAAGGTACCGAGAAAGGCTATCAAAGTTTTGACTGGTATGATTTTATCATTGAAGAAAATGCGCCATTAACTTCAATCAATGTAAATGCAACCGGAGGGTCTGACAAGATTTCTTATTATATTTCCCTGGGCCGGTTGGATCAGTCTTCAGTACTTGGACGAGAATATGTTTTTGAGAGAACCAATCTCCAGTCCAATGTGGATGTACAGATCAATGATCGCTTTAAAATAGGAACTCAGATCAATGGAAGGATTGAAACCCGTGATCAACCGGGTATCCCCGGAGCCGACGATTATTGGCTGCCAAGATTTGCGCTTTTCCGCAACCGACCTATGGAACGGCCTTATGCCAATGATAATCCGGATTATCCTGCGGACCAGGGTCATACAGAAACCAATTGGGCGATTCACAATAAGGCGATTTCCGGGTATTGGAGAGAGGACTGGCGCGTTATGCAGCTCAACTTTAACGCCGAATACGATACTCCTTTAAAGGGACTCAAAGTCAAAGGACTTTATTCGTATTATCTTGCAGATCGTCTGATGAATGGTCATGAATATACTTATGATGCTTATACCTATGATGAGGTAAACGATGAGTATATCAGAACCGCCGGCAGTACTAATCCATGGAGGGAGCGGGGAACGCGCAAAGTACTTGAAAACGTGGGACAGATCCAACTGGATTACTTAGGGTCATTTGGGGATCATAATATTTCCGCTACCTTGGTAGCCGAGCGAATAGATAGACGAAACATAGAAGTATGGGTTCATACAGTACCTAAAACCAATGAACTTCCTCTTCTCCAGTTCGCAGATATGGATACTTACAATGATCGTGACTTTGAAGAAGCAAGAGCCGGGTATGTAGGTAGGATCAGCTATGACTATGATGGTAAATATCTTGTAGAACTTGCAGGCAGAAGAGATGCTTCATGGAAATTTAAATCCAATAAACGATGGGGGATCTTCCCTTCGGTGTCCCTGGGATGGAGAATCAGTGGTGAAGGTTTTTATGAGTCATCAGGGATATCAAAAGTCATTAATGATCTGAAAATACGTGCCTCATATGGTGAGTTAGGTGATGACAATGGAGGAATATTAGGTATTGGATCATTTGATTATATCACAGGCTATAATTACGCCTCATCAAAAGTGATCCTCGATGGTGAATTGATTAACGGAGCCAGGGACCGGGGAATTCCTATAGATAATATTAGCTGGTTGACCAGCAAAATTACCGATATAGGGGTCGACATGATATTCTTAGATGGCCAGCTAAGCGGTTCCCTTGATTATTTTTACCGAAAACGTAGCGGATTACCGCAAATAAGACAAGATGTACTTCTCCCGGCTTTGCTCGGCCATGGTCCGGCACCGGAAAACCTGAGGAGTGATGCACAAATTGGCGGAGAAGCATCATTGACATATTCAGGAAATGCAGGTGCTTTGACCTTTGATATTGGCACTAATTTTTCCTTTTCAAGATCCAGATTCCTCGATCGCTATAAACCGGAATTGGACTATGGAAATTCATTACAATATTATACGGAAAGCTGGGAAAACCGATGGAGCGGAACCATCTGGGGACTCGAAACGATTGGACAATTTCAATCTATGGAAGAGATTAACAGCTACCCCGTAAACATTGACGGACAAGGAAATAAAACCCTTCTTCCCGGTGACCTTATCTATAGAGATATAAACGGTGACAAGCGAATTGATGAAGCAGACAGGCGACCTATCGGTCACGCAAGAGACCGCAATCCTGCGATTAATTTTGGTTTCAACATGGCTTTAGGCTGGAAGAACTTTGATTTCAGAGCGGACTTTTCCGGAGGAGCTATGTATTCGTTTGTGCAAAGATGGGAGATGAGAGTCGCTTTTCAGAACACGGGCAACCTGCTCAAGGAATTTTATGACGACCGTTGGCACAGAGCCGATCCATTTGACCCGAACAGTGAGTGGATCCCTGGAAAATATCCGGCCCTTCGGTTCAATGAGGGAGGCCATAGCAACTATTGGGATTCTGACTTTTGGATCACCGATGTTCGCTATCTGAGAGTGAGAACTTTAGAGTTAGGTTATTCGATCCCCGAAGCGTTGGTTAGTAAGGTAAAGCTTCAAAAGGTAAGAGTATATGTGAATACTTACAACCTATTTTCATTTGACAATGTAAAGCACTTGGGCCTTGAGCCGGAGATTCTGGATGAAAATGGCCTCCAGTATCCTCAAAACAGGCTGTTAAATGTAGGTGCAAATATTTCATTTTAAATGACTCATAGATAATCCTTTTATCTGTGATTAAATAATCAGCGATATGAAAAACAGTTTATTAATAATGATATTGCTACTACTTTTTTTGGGTGTAGCTTGTAATGATGATGAATTTTTAAATAAAGATCCCAGGAATATTCTCCTGGATAAACAGGTTTGGGAGAGTGAAGGCCTTGTACTAGCGGTTCTGGCTGATCTATATGGCCGGTACCCCGATTACCAAACCATTGAAAACTGGTCAGAATTTACCAACTTTGATGAAGCATTTGCCTCCTCTTTTGGATCGTACGGGCGTCACCATAACCAGGATTGGAGCTACTTTGATTGGGGATATTGGGATTATGGATTCATACGTGAGATCAATCTGTTTATCTCAAAAGGAGAGGAAGCCGTTCGGTTATCCGAAGATGTACGTGAGCGATTCTTAGCAGAAGCCCGCTTTCTGAGGGCGGCCGTATACTTTGAGATGGTAAAGCGCATGGGAGGGGTACCCCTTATTCTGGAATCACTCACTTACGATTATAGCGGCGACCCTTCCTATTTGCAATATCCCCGGGTCAAGGAGCATGAGATCTATGATTTTGTAATCAGTGAAATGCAAGCTATTAAAGACATACTTCCTGATGACCCCTCTATTAAAGCACGTGCTACCAAAGGCGCGGCACTTGCCATGACAATGAGGGCAGCACTTTATGCCGGATCTATCGCCAAGTATGGAGCAACCACACCCGATGTATCTTTGCCCGGTGGTGAGGTAGGCATTCCTGCCACCATGGCTGCGGATTATTATCAAACCGTGTTAGATGCTTTTTCAGAAATGTCCGGTTACGCTTTATATGACCGGAATCCGGATCCGGGAGACAATTTTGCCAACTTATTTCTGGACAAGAATAACAACCCTGAAGTAATCTTTGTAGAGGATTTTAAGTTGCAAAGCGGGAAAACACATGGGTTTACCATTTCTAACCAACCAAGATACCAGTCAGAAGAACAAGAAGGAGGCAGGATCAATCCATCTTTGAATTTAGTGCAGTCCTTTGAACTTTTAGATAATACTTTTTCACCACTCCCTATCCGAACAACTGATGACTTGGATTACCTCTATTATGATGAGCCTACCGACTTGTTTGAAAACCGGGATCCCAGGTTGAGGGGAACGGTATTGCTTCCTGGTACCCGCTTCAAAGAAACCGATGTGGAGATCTGGGCTGGTTATCTGCTGTCTGATAACACAGTGATCACAGGAGATCAATTCGGAGCAAAGGCGTCATTGCCTGGTGTAGAAGAAGATGTCCAGGTGGTGGGTTTCAGTGGTCCTATCGATAACCTGGAGTTTAGTGCACAGACCGGTTTTTACATTCGTAAGTATCTTGATCCAACGCCAGGATCCGGACAACGGGGCGTTCAAAGTGAGGTTTGGTGGGTCAGATACCGCTATGGTGAGGTTTTACTGAATGCTGCCGAGGCTGCTTTCGAATTGGGAATGGTTGATATCGCTGCCGGATATATGAATCAGGTCCGGTCAAGAGCAGGAATGCCTACAGGTCTTACTCCTGGTGAAATCACCTTTGATCGTATTGTACACGAGCGTAAAGTTGAGCTGGCTTTCGAAGGCCATCAATTGTGGGATATGAAACGGTGGAGGCTTGCTCACATTGTATGGGACGGATCCAGTGAACCGCTTACAAATGATCCGGGAAATGCTATGGAGCCTAGCACACGACCGTTTGGCTTATGGCCTTATAAAATCCATGCTCCGGGTGAGTCAAATCATGGCAAATGGGTCTTTAAGGAGGTATTACCTAGTCAAGCGACCAACCCGGACAGATTCAGACTGGGAAATTACTACTCCGGAATTGGAGATGACCTTTTGAATCGAAATCCTAAGTTGGTCAGGAATCCAAATCATTAATAGTACTACTTAAAACTACATCCTTATGAAATCAAAATTTAGAAATTTAATGCTATCAGTATTTGGTTTGGTAGTGATGGCATCTTGTGAGTTTGACGATTTTAAAGAGCCGGGATCAATATTTGAAGGAAGAATTGTATACCAGGGACAGCCCATTGGCATTGCCTATAATGAGGTAGAGTTTCAGTTGTGGGAATCCGGTTGGGAACAGGAGATACCGATCACAGTAACGGTAAGTCAGGAAGGGGGATTTTCCACCGTATTGTTTGATGCCGAATACAGGCTGGTCATCCCCTCTCATCAGGGCCCATTCATTACCCTTCAAAATCAGGAAACAAACTCAGATACGATCCTGGTCAGCTTGAATGGAAACAGAACACTGGACATAGAGGTATTGCCCTATTACATGATCTCCAATCCGCAATTCAATGCCTCAGGCAATGATGTAAATGCCTCTTTTGGTTTAGACCAGATTATCACCGGCGCGGACCAACGTAATGTCGAACGCGTGAATCTTTATATCAGCAAAACTTATTTTGTAGATGCTAAAACAAGTATAAGCTCGGTTGAATTGGGGGGTGGAGATATTACGGATCTTTCTGACATAGATCTCTCTACCGGCATCCCGGAAATGACCCCCGATCAGTCTTATGTTTATGCTCGGGTCGGCGTGAAGATTGACGGTGTGGAAGACATGATGTTTTCACCAATTCAACGCATAGATATTTAGGAGCCAAATACATTATTATTTGATATAATATATTGAATATCAATTATATATAATATCGAAGTCGCTTCAATATATTCAATTCGCTTCATTTTACACTGCTCAATTGTCTTTTTTAACTACGTTTCCGTGCTAAATTTCCGTATGGCGATCGCAATGGATATAGCTCCTTTTGATTTATGGAGCTTTGAACTCTAAGTAACATTGGGTTCTTCACAGTTTTCCACGCTGTTTACAATTTCGAGACTTAAAATTCAGGGATGATGAAAAATAGGGAATAGCCGGGGAAAAGATAAAAGTTTGGAGAGAGCGGAATTCGATATTTTTTAATATAAAAAGCATTATTTGTTTGGAAATTAATAATAGAATGAATAAAGTTTAAACCAACAAAAGCCATATAAACTGACATGTTAAAACAGAACAATTCCTCTATTAATCACAAAACGGTTGTAATGCTTGGTTGCTTTGATACTAAGGGTGAAGATTTTATGTACCTCCGTTCATGCTTGCTGGAACAGGGAGTGGAGGTCATATCTATCAACACAGGTGTACTAGGCACAACAAACCGCTTCCCGGTGGATTTTGAAGCCGAGGAAGTTGCCGTTTCAGCAGAAACAGACCTTTCAGCACTTCGTGAAGCAGGAGATAGGGGACAGGCTATTCAGAAAATGGGTGAAGGGGCCGCTTATATTATAAAGAAACTTTTATCACAGGGAAAAATAGATGGTGCCATTGGAATGGGTGGAGGTGGAGGTACCTATATCGCTTTGTCGGCCATGCAGCCAATCCCTTTCGGCATACCAAAACTTTGCTTGAGTACGCTGGCAACAAAAGACCTGTCTCGCCATATTGGCAGCAAAGACATTACTTTGATGCCCTCTGTCGTTGATGTTGCAGGCCTCAATAGCATTAGTAGAGCAATAATAAGTCAGGCTTCGGGGGCAATATGTGGAATGGTCAATTCCGGTATCGAAGAACAGTACGAAACATCCGGTAGCATAGCCATCAGCATATTTGGCAACACTACTGCCTGTGTGGATAAGTGCTCAGAGATACTAAAAACAAAGGCTTATGAAGTGCTCACTTTCCACGCTGTTGGGGTCGGTGGCAGAGCCATGGAGTCTCTGATTCTGGAAGGCTGCTTCGACGCGGTTTTAGACATTACGACAACCGAATTGGCTGATGATTTGTGTGACGGCATTTGCAGCGCCGGACCAGATCGTCTTACGGCTGCTGCTCAAATGGGAATTCCACAGGTAGTTGTACCCGGTTGCCTCGACATGGTAAACTTCGGACACGTGGATTCGGTACCGAAAAGATACAGATCCCGACAGTTGTACAGTTGGGCACCCGATGTAACCCTAATGCGAACCAATGAAGAGGAAAATAGAATTTTGGGAACAAGACTGGCAGAAAAATTAAACAATTCAAAAGGAGAAGTAGCCATACTGCTACCACTAAAGGGAATATCCAGGATTAGCAGCGAAGGAGGGACATTTCATAATCCGGAAATTGATCAGGTGTTGTTTGATGCCATAAAAGAACATGCCAATAGTTCCATTAAGGTGATAGAGATAGATGCCAATATCAATGATGTGCTATTCGCGGAGCAATCTCTAAATGTGCTTTTGAAAATGATCGAAAAATAACTAAAATAATTTGTGCCTGCAAAATCTAATGTCAAATCCAAGAGGTTTTGAATTTCAGTAGAGGTCTTTTTTTGTGATTAAAATGTTATTATTTCAGATTAAATTAGTGTAATTGAGATATAATACAGTCAGAATTGGCAACAAAACAGAAAGATATTTATAAAATTCTTTCGCTATTTTGTGGTTCAAGTGTTATAAAGTCTATAACCATGCACCTACCTGACCTTAAATTCTGATATGGGAAATAATAACATACATAGGCGTCGATTATTATGGGCCAGTTTTTTTACAATCGTAGCGGCTGGAGTGGGATTTGCTGTTAGAGGCGCTATACTGGTAGATTGGGGTAATCAATTTGGGTTTACCATGACTGAATTGGGCACTATAACCGGTGGAGGATTTGCTGGTTTTGGAATTATTATTATTCTTTTTAGCCTGATTGCTGATAAAGTAGGATACAAGCCCCTGATTGTTCTGGCCTTTTTCCTGCATTTTTTATCCTTTGTCATTACCATATCCACACAATATGTATTTGAATCCATGGGAAGAGCGTCAGCTTATTGGTGTTTGTATTCCGGTACTTTCCTCTTTGCCGTGGGGAACGGAATATGTGAGTCTGTTATCAACCCTCTGGTTGCAACACTGTATCCAAAAAATAAAACACACTATCTGAATATTTTACACGCGGGATGGCCGGGAGGAATGATACTTGGCGGATTGCTTTCTGTGGCGTTTCATGACTATGTTACCTGGGAAGTCCTGTTGGGATTCTTCCTGATTCCGGTACTTATTTATGGTGTGATGATCTTCAAGGAAAAATTCCCAATCTCAGAAGCCAAGGCGGCAGGTGTCGGTTACAAAGTCATGTTCCTGCAATTTGCTTCGCCTATTTTATTATTTCTGATGTTATTGCATGCTTTGGTTGGTTATGTTGAATTGGGCACTGACATGTGGATTCAGAATATCACCGGTAACATACTACAAAGCGGCTCGAAAGGTGTGATGCTATTTGTATACACCTCAGCATTGATGTTTGTCTTGCGTTTTTTCGCAGGGCCTATAGTCGACCGTATTTCTCCACTCGGTTTACTTTTTGTCAGCGCTGTTTTAGGGGCTATCGGATTATTCATTCTGGGAAATTCTACCACCGGCATGGTGATGGTAGTGGCGGTGACAATGTATGGAATAGGTAAAACATTCTTTTGGCCAACAATGCTCGGCGTTGTCGGCGAGCGATTTCCCAAAGGTGGAGCAATTACTATGGGAATGATAGGAGGCATTGGAATGCTGTCGGCCGGATTTTTGGGAGGCCCCGGCATTGGATACAAGCAGGACTATTATGCCTCTGAAAAAATTAAAATGGAGGCGCCTCAAAGTTACGACCGGTACCAGGCGGATCATGAAAATCACTTTTTGATTTTTAAACCTATAAAAGGTCTTGACGGCAGTAAAGTTGCCATATTAAAAGACAATGGAGCCCAGTTACAATCGGATATAAAAAGGTGGGAGAGTTCGGGGAGAGCCTTGAGTAATAGTGCCAATTTAACCGCTTTGAATACATGGTGGACCAAAGCCAAAGATTTTGCCTCTGAAGACATCGAACCAGTCAATGAAGCAGGATTTTATGGTGCTGGCAAAGCACTCATTTTGACTGCAATAGTGCCTGGGGTCATGGCGGTGGGTTATTTATTTTTGATACTATATTTTAGAAGGCAAGGAGGATACAAACAAGAAGAAATTTAAGAATAGTAACACTAGATTTAATACAGACCTTATAAACTTTATTACACAATGCCAAATCCATGGACGGGGAAAGGAAATCCCTATATAAAACAGGAGGTTAGAGAACGATTACAAAGCACATTAGATAAAAATGAAGCTATTATAGCAGCAGGGGCAGGAACCGGTATCAGCGCTAAATTTATCGAGAAGGGAGGAGCTGACCTGATTATTATTTACAATTCCGGTCGTTTCAGAATGTCGGGCCACGGCTCTACCGCGGGCATGATGGCCTATGGGGATGCTAATGCGGTAGCGATGGAGATAGGGGAATTCGAAGTACTGCCGGTAGTAGAGGAAATACCGGTAATCTGCGGTGTACACGGAACGGATCCCCGACGAAGAATGTGGCATTTTCTGGGACAGGTGAAGGATATGGGTTTTTCGGGAGTAAACAATTTTCCTACCCATTCTATTGTGGACGGGCATTTCAGAAATGTATTGGAGGAAACAGGGATGAGTTTCCAAAAAGAAGTCGATATGGTTGGCCTTGCTACCAAAATGGACCTGTTTTCTATAGTATATGTTGCCAGGCCTGAAGAAGCTGTACAAATGGCAGATGCCGGTGCTGATGCTATTATTGCCCATGTCGGAACCACAGTAGGTGGCTCGATCGGCGTACAAGGTGCTACCTGCACCATGGATGAGGCGATTGAACGGACGCAGGTCATAATCGATGCTGTCAAGAGGTCTAACCCGGATACCTTTTTCCTGGCACATGGAGGCCCGGTCAATACGCCGGATGATGTACGCGTCATTTTGGATAAGACCGACGCACATGGATTCGTTGGTGCCTCTTCACTTGAAAGAATGGGAGTGGAGCAATCACTGACGGACTTAACCAGAAAGTTTAAGTCATTGAAATTGTCCTGGTAATTGAATATGGTCAAATATTGGAGATTTGTCAAAAATGAAGATACTGTCGGGGAGAAACTGTTGGGCAGAAATCATCATTGGTACTACCATGCAGATATAACACAGCAGGCAGATACCTATCTGGTAAAAGTAGTGATGCCAAAAGGAGGTATGCATAACTTCCATCGGCATCCTGAGATGAATGAGATAATCTATATTTTAAAGGGAACGGCAGAACAGTGGGTTGAAGGTGAAAAACAGCTATTAAAACCAGGTGATTCTGTTTATATCGACCCCAATGTTGTACATGCTACTTTTAACGCCGGGGAGGACGAGTTGGAATTTTTGGCTATGCTGACTCCTTCCGGCGGGTGGGAAGCGGGTACCATAGATGAATATGAAAACTTGCCTTATTCACGGTACCGACAAAATTAAATATTCGGGATATAAGTTAATTCAATGAATCTTCAGATTTATAATTAGTTAAATCAGTTGCCTATCAAGGAAATACCGCAGTTAGTGATTTTAAATCCTTAACAAATGAAAATAACAATTTTTAACTTATCATCATTTCTGTTCATATTGACTCTTTTCACGGCATGCTCTACTAAAAAAGCTAAGTTGCCGGAATTGACTTATAGTGGTGACGAGCCAAGGATTCAGAACCCCCTTAGCCCGGAAGATTCTCAAAAGCACATCCAGGCGCCTGAAGGATTTGAAACTATTTTATATGCATCCGAGCCGGATATCATCAACCCAATTGCTTTTACATGGGATGAACGTGGCCGGCTATGGGTTATTCAGTCCATGGATTATCCTCATGGATTAAATAACGATGTTGGAGGCGACAGGATTACCATTTGCGAGGATACCGATGGTGATGGCAAGGCAGACAAGTTTATGGATTATGCTACGGAGCAAAGCCTGTCTACCGGTATAGTAATCGTAAAAGGTGGCGTGATTGTGGCACAAGCGCCGGAAATGGTTTTCCTGGGAGATACTGACGGTGATGATAAAATGGATGAGCGTAAAGTTTTGTTCGATGGTTTCGGTACCTTCGATACACATGCAGGTCCCTCCGGGCTGCGCTACGGACCAGATAATTTAATTTGGGGTGCCGTAGGATATTCCGGCTTTGAAAATCAAATTGGAGGAAAAGAGATCAGCTTCAAAATGGGGGTGTATCGTTTTACAAAAGATGGTCAGTATTTCGAACCGGTAGGACAATTCAATAACAACACCTGGGGATTGGGGATAACAGAAGAATTCGAGGTATTTGGTTCAACAGCCAACAACAACCACTGTTGTTATGTAGGTATTCCCTTAAGACACTATGATTACCTCGATAAACTACCCTCTTGGGCCATCAATGCGGATTTTATACAAGGGCACTATGAAATTTCGCCTGTCAGCACTGTACCCCTGCAGCAGGTTGATGTACGTGGTGGATATACAGCAGCAGCCGGTGCCAATTTCTATACGGCCAGGAACTATCCTGAAAAATACAGAAACCAGATGTATGTGAATGAACCCACCGGGCATCTTGTTCACATTGCTAAGATTGAGAAAGATGGGGCAGGTTATAAGGAGGTGGACGGAGGGAATATTTTTGCCAGTACCGATGCCTGGACATCGCCGGTTTTTTCAGAAACCGGCCCGGATGGCAATCTTTGGGTTGCCGACTGGTACAACCCTGTAATCCAGCACAATCCTGACAAGAGGGGAATGGAAAACCAGATATGGAATGACGACAAAGGAGAAGGTAACGCTCATATCAATCCGCATCGGGATAAGCGTCATGGACGGATTTATATTATCCGACATGAAGACGGTGATGAACCGGATATAACTAAAATTGACCCGAATGACAAGGATGAGCTGATCAAGGGTTTGCAAAGTGACAATATGTTTTGGCGTATAACGGCACAACGCCTGATTGTCGAAGGCAATAAAAATGAGTTAATTCCGAAACTTATTGAGCTGGCCGGAAATGAGAAAAATGTTGAATCAAGCGGGCTAAATGGCGTAGCTGTGCACGCATTGTGGGCATTGAAGGGTTTAGGGGCACTCAATGAATCAAATACTGAGATTGTAGAAAAATCACTATCAAATAAGTCAGGTGCGGTAAGGAGGGCAGGACTTGCACTGCTACCTGAGTCGGAGACCGGAACCAGTCTGCTGGTGAAGTCTAAACTGTTGCAAGACCCTGACTTACACATCCGCCTGGCAGCGATACTGAGAGCGGGCGAGCTTCCCGAAACCTATGATTTGAATGAAGCATTAAAAAGTGCCGCAAAAGATCCCGTGAATACCTCGGATAAATGGTTAAGCGCTGCGATAAAAGTTTATTACCGGGAACTTAATTATGAAATAATTGATCCGGAAATGGTCGAAATGGTGATTCCCTCTGCTGAAGAAAAGAAAGTAACCTGGCGTTATACCGAAAACAAACCCAATGATAACTGGTATGCAGATGATTTCGATGATTCTTCCTGGTCGAATGGGCAATCGCTTTTTGGGAGTGAAAAAGCCTTGCATGTGAAAACAATGTGGTCTAAATCCGATATTTGGATTAGAAGGGAGGTAAATCTGAACGAACAGATAAAAGCGCCTGTTCTGAAGATTACCCATGATGACAACTACTCGGTTTATGTCAATGGTCAGTTGCTAATTGCTGAGGACGGTGTGAGTAAGCCGTATAAATATATTAGGTTGGATTTGGAATTAGGGAAATTATTTAAAAAAGGGAAAAATTTAATTGCCGTTCATTGCCATGATAATGGGGGTGATCGCTATATTGATGTGGGTATCGGAAAAGTAGTTAAGCCTGAAGCTGACGTAGTATTTGAAGTGAATACGGTCAACCAGAAAATGGCTTATGATAAAAAAGTGTTTTATGCTACAGCCGGTCAAACTGTTGAGATTGTATTGAACAATAAAGACCAGATGCCTCATAACTTGGTCGTTATCGAGGCAGGCAGCCTGGAAACGTTCGGTAAAATGGTCGATAGCTTCCTGCAAACTCCTGATGCGGCCGAATCGGGTTATGTTCCCGATTCCAGGTATGTTTTGGGAACGACCAAAATGCTGGATCCCGGGGAGACAGGTTCTGTTGTGTTTAAAGTGCCGGACAAGCCAGGGCGCTATCCATTTGTATGTACCTTCCCCGGTCACTGGCGCCTTATGCAGGGAGTGATAATAGTCAATGCACCCGGAACCTATCTTTCAGAAGATCCCAATGCGATTAAGGTGTCGATGATGGGCGGAGGTGGTTCACATGATTTTATCAATCATTTTGGTGTGTTGGATGGAAAAATACTGAGTAATGACGGAAAGGCTTCCGTCACTTATACAGAACAGTCCCAACAATTGGGACAAAGACTGGAAGATACAGATGTGCTCTACATTTGTAACAATAAGCCATTTGATATGGAAACACGTAAAAAAATCATGTCCCGCGTTAACCAGGGAATGGGTATGCTCATTTATCACCCGGCTACCTGGTACAACTGGAAAGATTGGCCGGAGTACAACAGACAGCTCGTTGGGGGTGGATCTCGATCGCACGAGAAATACCAGGAATTTGAAGTAAGGGTTGTAAAACCCAACCATCCGATTATGAAAGCTGTACCGTCTAAATTTAGGATTACCGATGAACTCTATCGTTGGGAACAAGATCCTGATGCTGTAGACATTGAAGTATTAGCTATAGGCAAGGGCCTGGAGTCCGGTGAGGAGTTTCCGGTAATATGGACAGTAAAACATGCAAAGGCTAAAATAGTGTGCAACACCCTGGGGCATGATGAAAAAGCCCACAATCTGCCAGCATACCAGACCATACTAAGGAATAGTTTGGAGTGGGTTGGTGAAAAATAGCGGATGTGATCTACCTGCTCTTCTTACCAGGCTCGTAATCATTGTGTAAATCTTACCTGATTCTACTATATGCCTTCTTATACTTTAGTGGACTAGTGCCTGTGAGCTCTCTGAATTTTCGATTAAAATTTGATAAGGTCTTATAGCCACATTCATAGGCTATTTGCACAATCGACATGTCCTTACCAAGCAACAATTTACAGGCCAGACCAATACGTAATTCGGCCACAAAATCCGAAAAGGTTTTGTTAGCCCGGGCTTTAAAGTACCTGCTGAATGAAGTAGGAGTAAGGTTTGCCAATGATGCTGCCTGCTTTAACCGGATGTCACCTTTAAAATTGTTCAACACATAGGAATGCACTGCACGCATGCGTTCCGAGTCAGAATCAGTAACGGTATTTAAGTAGCCTTCCTTATTGATATATTCTACTTCATCAGAGGCTGCCAGAATGTTTAAGATTTGCAGTAAAGACAGAACACCGTCAAAACTTTCCTGGCGTAGCATGTTTTTCATTATTTTCCGGACAATATCCCTGGTGTTGCCTGTAATTTCCAATCCCCTGTTTGCACGATGTATCAGCTCCCGAATGTTCATCATTTCGTCCTTGTTCAAAAAGGCCTCTTCCATAAAATCGGCTGAAAAATAAATAACTATGCAATGGGTTCTCAATCCCAGATTTTGGAAATATTGCTCATCACTTCTCCATACGTGGGGCAGGTTTGATCCGGTAAATACCATATCGCCACTTTCAAAATGACTTATGTTATCACCGACAAACCTTGTGCCTGTTCCTTCCAGCACAACCACCAACTGGTATTCCAAATGAAAATGCCAATCAGGGTCGAAATATGGATCCATGAGCTCATGGATACGATAAGTCTTGGATTTGGGAATAGGTGATTTCCGTATTGCCTGTTTCATTATGTGACTAAATTGCCTAATTGAGTGATAATATAAACAATTATGGAAATAATACAGTCAAAATATGATAACTTCTTGGTTCTTGGAAAAAAGGCTCCTGTACTCTTGGACGTTTATGAGTTTGAACAGATTGCGTATAAAGAAAGGTTGAATTTCTTTATAGCATAATTTAAGGTTATTGCGCCGATCAATAACCCTAAAAACTTAATGAGTAGCATTCGATTCTGACCCCTGAGTCTCTTGCGAGCAATCTTTAATGCCTCATCCTCAGATTTTGTTTCAGCAGAAATTTCTAATTTTTCAAGAATGGTATTCACATCACAATTCTCAACAATCAATTTAACAACATCTTCTCTTTCTTTTATTTTGGTTAAAATCTAAGTTTAACCTACCAGCCAATTTGCGTAGTTCTGTCAGCAGTAGCCTGGAAAGAAGATGTTGCATTTTATCTTTAGTCATTTCAGCGAGTTTCACTATTGGTAAAGTCAAGTATTTATTTGGAAAGAGATATGTTTTTGTAACTGTAAACTCTCCAGGTGATGGTATTCCATAAAAAAGGAAATGCCTAGGCGTTAGTCTGTGACCACGCCCTTCATGTTTTTAAGGCGGATGCGCAGGATCTGTGACTGTGACTAGGGTTAATTAAGTGAGCCTTAAATAGAAAATGAGCACACATGCTAAATGGCTGTTTGCTATCCTATCACTCCCGAATTCGACCTTACACGAAAGAGAGGTAAGCCTACATTATCACTAATCACTCAAATAACTCAAAATACCTCTCCAACCTCTTCAAATCCTCCATGAAAAAGTTCGATCGAGAGCCAGTCGGCCCGACATAAAGGGACGTTTCATCAAAAATTTTCGAAATGTTCCTTTTTCATTAGTTAATGTAAATACCAAACACTCTCAAATTTAAAGAACTGGATTGGATGGGGTAAGTCGTTCGGTGGGCTTATTCCTTACGGCCGTTTATTCACAAAAACGAGGAAAGGTTACTATTACTCTAAATTCTAATTTCTTATTTGACTCCACTTATCTATATGTAGCTTAAAAGCTACCCTCATTTCTGTACTTCTCTTCTAGAACTGCTAGCTTATGCCCTAATCCGAAAACATCAGAAGGCTGATGTCTGGTCACCCTCAAAGTACAAAAAGGCACTTCATCATAAACAGTTTCAATAATTTCAAAATCGGTATTCCTAAACGTGTTATGATTTTCGATTGCTACTTTTTGGGCCTGAACTTAACATAGACTGAAGCCCATGTTAAATTAAGGATTTCCCTTAAAGATAAAAACAGGAACGCGATGTTGCCCAGGCCCAAATGGTATCCGGCAAAAAAACTGAACCGTTTTACCAGCAGAGACCTGGTCAATCGGCTCCGAGTCGAATTGTAGGCCAAAGCCCTGAGCACCAATTTCTCCGGCTTCGTCAAAAATCAGCATCAGACCAAAAGCCAGAGAAATAAAACTAATCCTCTCGCCGGTGCGCTGGTGTACAGTAGAAAGTGAAAAAAAAGCCAAACTCCAGGGACATTGGCTATGGCCAATAGCCTAAATTTAAAGGTGGTTTATGGCCGAAAAGCCAATACTATATCATATAAAACAGTTGCTGACAGACGTTGAAAGCTCACCAAGATGAAGTAATCCGGATGACCCATTGGCTAATGAGCTACTTGCAAAGAGCATTTGAATCAGCTACTTTTATATGTATAAACATGTAGCAAGCCTGCAGATTTTAACCTGGCGTTATGGAGCATAATATAGAGACGAAAGAAGAATCCATAAACTGAAAAGCCTGAATATTTTTTTAACTTGTATTTATGAACGAATTAGTCAACCATTTACCCCTAGAAAAACAAAAGGAACTCGATCTGCTTGCCGAATTACTAAAGCATTGCAAAGGCGTAGAAATGGTAATTTTGTTCGGTAGTTATGCCAGAGGAAATTGGGTAGAAGATATGTATGCAGAAAAAGGAACAATTTATGAATACAAAAGTGATTACGATATTTTGGTGGTTACTACTCATGATGATTTAAAGAATAACTACACTATAGAAAAAAAAGTCGCAAAGGAATCTGTCGGGAAAATTTTGACCAGTATTAGCTTGATTTTTCATTCCATAAAACACCTGAATCGAGCGCTTACCATGGGTAATTACTTTTTTAAAGATATCAAGCAAGAGGGGATAGTCTTATTTGATAGCGGTAAGTTCAAATTACAAAATCCTAAAAAGTTAACTCCTAAAGAATCTCAACAAAAGGCACAAGATTATTTTGATCAATGGTTTACAAGTGCGAATGGTTTTTTCGAAACATATAAATTTAACTTTGGGGAGCAATATTATCACTTAGCAGCATTTCAACTCCATCAATCTGTTGAAAGATATTACACCGCCATCTTATTAGTCTTTACTGATTACAGACCCAAAGAGCATGATTTAGAACGATTGGATTTGAGAGTAAGAAATTGTGATACTCGCTTTCATATTTTTCGCAGAGAAACTGATGAAGAGAAACATCTTTTTGAACTTTTACAAAAGGCTTATATTGATGCTCGTTACAAAATGGATGAATACAGTATTTCCAAATCAGATTTGGAGTATTTGGCAAACAAGGTAAGTCAACTCAAAGACTTGACGAAAGAGATTTGCGAAGAAAAGATAAAACAAATAGGCAATGAGTAATATTAAACTCTTTCAAAATAAAAAAATACATACGACTTTCAATGAAGAAGACCAGAAATGGTATTTCGCAGGAGACGATGTTGTAGCAGTTTTGACGGATAGCAAAGACCCTAGGCAATACGTCAAATGAATGAAGTTAAGAAATAAAGAACTTGCAAAAGGATGGGTACAAATTGTACCTATCCTTTTGATTGATAAGCCCGGAGGAAAACAAAAAAATGCGTTGTGCCAATACAGAGGGGCTTCTAAGCAATTTGCTTAAATTTTAGTATTTCTCGCAAATCCGAGACAAAAAAGTTCGATATTAATCTTCTTGCCATACGGACTTTATGCTGTTATCTTTAAGCTTAAATCAATCAGCCAGATATCTCTCAAATACCATTTTGATATGCTCCATGTAATGAGGGGCTACTTTTGTCGGATAGGGGTCGGTGTTATTAGCCCAATCATTTTCCCAGTCACTTATTTTTGAATTGGTTGTCTTCCAGTCCGGTTTTCTACCCGACGCCAGTGCTGCGTTGACGTCATCAAAAAACAATTTCCATCGGTTGTAGTTAAAATCGCCCATCATTCCACCATATTGACGTTGTGCATAATCTTTCAAACCTGTGTCTTTTGGCCCCCACTGGGTAATAAGATTACGGGCATTAAACTCGTAAAGTCTTAGTTGCTCCTCATTATGGGCGCGGTTGCGGGCTTTGTTAAGCCAGGTGCTTACCAAAAACATTGAATCGGAGGAGAGCACCAAATCCAAATCTTTTATGGCATCGAGATAGAATTGACTTCTTGCTTTAAATGCCTCAATATCTTTTTCGTTGTATGCCTTTTTCAGATCATGAAGTAACTCTTGGGATTTGTCGCTCATAGCCTGTCTGGTCAGGTCCACTATATCATACCTAAAAGTTTCCAAATGTTTGAAATCATCGCTTGCATTGATGAAATGATTGAGTGCCTGTTTCACCTTTTCAACGTCATAAAAAATATTTGCGCGGGCAAATGGCCCCTCTTTGAATGAAGGTGTCGGACGCATGGCTAAGTACGACCCCTGCGGACCGTGGCGCAATGTCTTACACGAATATACTGTATTGATTAATATGCGCCATGCTTCTTGCAGATCCGGATTCTCCGTACCATACCGGCGGCGCACATATCCCACAATCCATTGATCCAGATCAATACTTTCATTTTCCCAGACCATTGTTCCGAAAAGGTCAAAAATAACCGGATTTACTTCTATTCCTTCTGGCGTTAATCCTATGCCACATAAATTACCAGCATCAGGATTTTTAGTAATTGCAGGTAAATTTTCCACAATACTTGTTGCTCTGCCATACATTCCCTGCTTACCTCCCCAATTGTGCAACATATTCCAAATCCAGGCTTTGCCGTTATAGGCTTCGGTTCTGTTCCAAACAGGTTTTGCTGTCGAAAACAAATCCAGGATAATCATTTTATCATCAGGCGCACCGGCGAGTAGTGCATTTATACGGTCTTGCGTCCAATATTTGGAGTGGTGAAGAAAAAGCCATCCTTGCATGACCCATATGGCCTTAGCATCGGCAGATGCCATCGAGGAATATACCGCTTTGGATACTTCGGTCAGGTAGGAAGGTTCATTTGTCGGCGGATCCAATTCGTTGAAGGTATCAGCGCTGTAGAGGTGATCTGTTCCAAAAATTTTAATGGTTTCCGAAATGTATAGCCTGCCGATTTTCTGAAACAACTCATCTTCAGGCGAAAGTATATGGGTTCCCGGAAATTGCCCCCAGGGTTTCATTTTGGTAATTTTAGCATCGGGGTAATGTTTTGTTATCGATTCCGGGACATGTCCGGTGAATGCCGGCAATACGGGTTTCATTCCCAAGGATCGCTGCCGTTTAAGGATCTTTTTTTGTAAAGCCTCTTGTTCTTCGAACCATATATCCGGCAAAGGACCGCCAAAACTGTCTAAATTTCCCATCATAAACCATGGCAAATAAGAAGGTCCTGAAATGAAGTTTTTAATTTCATCTTTGGTTAAATTCAATTGCTGATAAACCTTCATTAAAACTGCTTCGTGGCCAGTAATAGCAAGCGGCATATTAATCCCCTGCAAAGCCATCCAGTCTATTTCCTTCTCCCAGCGTTCCCAATCCCAAAATGCCATGGTGTAACCAAAGGTGCAATAGTTCAAGTAATACCTGTACCGGTAAGGCGTTTCTATCCTTATCTTCTCATCTACCGTGGGCAACTGCTCTGGCATATTCACTTGTTGACCACACCACGAAATATGAACATTGCAATAGTTTTTAAGGTAATAATTGAAAGCCGACGCCATGGCTACTCCACTTGTTCCGCGAATGATCAGTTTGTCGGCCTTTGTTTCAAGTTCAATGACATCATTGGTACCATTACCTGCTATCTTTTCGAGGATGATATGTTGCTCTATTCCGGGAATAGTCCGTTGGATAACGCCATAGGCGGAAGTGATATCAGGGCTTATAGTTTCTTTGTTTCTTAATGTACAGGATGTGAAAATTAAGATTATAAATGCTGTTAGGTGGATAAAATAAGAATGTTTCATAATAAATTGTCAATTATTTAAAAAATGCTTTTTCTTATTTGATATTTAGAATAATAGTCAAAACCGGATTTGTAAAAAAAGTAGAGGCCGTCTCAATGACTCTGAGACCACCTCAAAAAAAATTGTTGTTTATTTAATGCTATTTTAAAACAAGCGTTTCATTAAATTGAACAAACCCCCCCTCGAATAGGCGATAGTTTAATACTATTTCCTTCGTGGCAGGATTATAAGCGTTGACAGAATCAGCAACTTTTTCCAAGGTATCCGAAAGTCCATCTGCGGGGGCTAAATCGATTGAATTGTCTCCATTAACTGTAATGATAATCTTCCAGTTTCGTGAAGACGGCCAATTATTCCCTAAACGACCAATGATGGTGTTCTCATTAACCATTTCATACTCTTTTTCAAAGCTTACCCAGGTTACGGGTTGAGCTAATTGATAATGGTCCATTTGCCCGGTAGATAGATAAACCCCTGCAAATTTTGAATAGGTATTGTTAAACCAATCCGAATCAAAGGCATCTATCGAAGTTTCGACACCATTAACAGAGGGGGTTGGCACAAAAAAGGTTCTGTGTTCTATGCCTTTTGTTGCGTCAATGTTTGGTAATTCTACAAAAATACTGTCACGTTTGACCGTTATTGATTTCAATGCTCCGGATAGATCAATATACTTTACCTCACTATCACGTATTAATTCTCCTGCCGGCGTAAACTTCATATAACCCCTGTTTTGATCATCAAAATATATTTTCTCCACGGGCCTTGCCTTCAAATTACTCCGAAACTTTTCATCATACACAACTCCAACAATTCCATCCGTTACCAGAGATTGATTACTTGCATTATTCCGGGTATACAATTCAAAGATGTAATTTCCACCGGCCAGGTTAGGTATAATGACACTTTTGACAGTGTCTTCGGCGTTAACAGGAACTGCCAAATTACCATCATTCCAAGAAATTACGGCTTCTTTTACATCGTGAGTACTCGTTAATTTCCATGTTATTTCTATCCTTTTATTTCCGGATTTGGTTTTAACATTTAGAGGACGGGGTAGATAAAGTACCTCCCCATTTTGGATATATTGTTCAAAGTTATCGTCCATATCATCACATGAATACAAGCCAATGACTATCAGTAAAGCCAGTAAACCTAAAAGATTCATATCAAATTTATTCATATCAATTACTCATTTATTTGACCGAAAAAGCTCATTTCACCGCATGATGCCCATGTTAGGTTAGAAAAGGTTTTGGTAACCTTAATTCTGATGAATCTTACTTCCGGAGATTCAACCGGAAATTCAAAGTCATGACCTGCAAAGGCAATCTCTCTATCTTCCACGGTAAAATTTTCTCTTCCCAGGGGAAGGCCTGAAGATTTAACAACCTGACAAGTGCGTAACTTTGTCCAATTTTCAAAGCTTCCCGAGGGGTCTAATTCTTTTGCCCCCCAAACTTCGAATTCTTCATATTGAGCATCGAAGTACAGGAATGTACCATTGCCATGAGTAAATTGCCAAAATTTCATCCTGCTCAACTTTGTCTCTACTCCCAGATCGAAAGTATAAAAGTAATTATCGGGCATGTCTCCATCCGGACAAATCAGTCTGTTGGCTGAATTATTATCCCACAATAAGGGCATAGTAGAATTCGATGAGGGATTCCATCTGGGAACGGCAGGCGTATCTCCCGGTAATATGATCTCCTTAAAATTCAGCTTGTCTAATGCCTGCTCTAACAAAGGCGTTAAAGATGCCTCTAAGGTATCCGATAAATTATCCCATCTATCTCTAACCACGGCTGCAAATCTATGCCCTGTGCTACCAAAACCCCTCAAAGACTGGCTTCCTTCCTGCCCTTCGGAATAAATCGTTTCAAACTCCTCCAACTCCACGACGCCTTCCAGACTATCGGGCCTTTGCATTACTATAATTGAAATTGGCGCTTTACCTGGATTTTTCCAGCTTACGTTGATACCCCCGAAAGTTTCTATTAATGCCACAGATGAAAAAATAGTCTTAACCGGTGGTATAAGCGTTTCGATTTCTACCGTTAAGGCATCTGATCTATTGCCACCTCTATCGACCGCATAAAGCGCTACCGGAAATTTACCGATGCTGCCAAATCCCTCAAGGCTAAGAGAGTCAACATATATTGAAGATCTAACCTGCATTTTTCTGCCATTTTCCAGGGTAAATTTCGCTTCCACAAAAAGCAAATCATCGTCCGTTGGCAACTTGTATTTAATGATTGCCCCTCCCGGTGTTGGTTTTACCTCCGATATTATAACCTGACCGGGAGCAACACCGTCATTGTAGATAGGTGAACGTTCATCTTCTTCGCATTGGAAGAAAAATATTGTTGTACTTATTAATAGCACAAAAAAGTAAATATTTTTTTTCATGGTATACCATATTTTCATTGTTACCAACCTGGGTTTTGCACAAGATTGGTATTCACAGTCAAAGTAAAAGTTCTAATCGGCCAGAAATAATCTTTCATACCGAATTCCTGATCATACAGCGCTGTCAAGGTATAAAAGTCATCTCTTGTTTTCCCCTCAATATTCCATCCCTGAATTGGGCCAT
The DNA here is from genome assembly GCF_056858335.1 of Agaribacillus sp. DX54. Lineage (NCBI taxonomy): Bacteria > Pseudomonadati > Bacteroidota > Cytophagia > Cytophagales > Splendidivirgaceae > Agaribacillus > Agaribacillus sp. DX54. The sequence continues at coordinate 10,613 of NZ_JBXEQE010000029.1, read as the reverse complement.
TCATTAATTCAGTCGCCTTTTTCCATCTTCTTATATCCCAGAATCTATGCCCCTCCAAAGCCAGTTCAATTAACCTTTCATGCTGAATAATATCCCTCAGACCTTCTTGGGTAGTAGGTTTACCCGGATCAGTGGCAAAATTACCCCAGCTTTCAACCACGCCACTTAATCCTGCTCTTTTTCTGACAAGGTCGACATAGGTTTGAGCGCCGGAAAGGTCGCCGGTTTCATTTAAGGCTTCGGCATGAAGCAAATACAAGTCGGCTAATCTTAAAATAGGGAAGGCATAATTTGTCACGGAATAATTGTCACCGGTGCTAAAAGAATTCTTATAAAACACCAATTTTTTAGCGAAATAGCCGGTAATGCTAAAGTTCATAATTGTTCTCTTTCCGGCAGTTTCTCCGGATCTTGCAAAAACAAAATAAGGATTGTTTTCATCAAATCTGCCTTGACCATACCACACGCCTCTATCGAAACCCAAATCAGCATAAAATCTGGGTTCACGCTCAAAATGCAGCTCCGGAATTTCTTCACCTTCTTCTACGATTAAACTATCATCTGAAACCGCTGTTCTATAAGCTAAGATATCTTTTCCGGTCCAGGTTTTGTCTTCATCGATTGGAACGCCATGATTGGTATAGTACTGTTTGACAATTCTAAATGTAGGTGATAAAGCCTGAGGGGCAGCCCAAAATACGCCATTGATCAATTTGGCCTGCCCATAACGCTGAAGTGCATTCGTGCTGCTGCTACCTTTAGAATCTCCCCAAATTATCTCTGAATTCCATCTCTCCGTCACTCTTCCCCTTAAAGTGAGTTTCTGTAGGGTAAAATCAGATATGACGTTAAGTGGATCATCCGTAAATCGATACAATGTGATTCCCGCTTCCTGCGCATTTTGTATGGCTTCGGTCGTTGCGGCTGCAGCCCTTGCCCACTTTTGCGCATCAAAAGCGGAAAACAGCAATGCTCCGTTTGAGTTTGTAAAACCTGAATAATCACTATTCCCGTTGAATAACGGGCTTGCGGCAGTTACCAATACTTTTGCTTTTATACCCAGCGCAATAGGTCTGGTCACTCTACCCATATCATCGACCTGATCCTGCACAGCATTAGGCAAATCATTGGCAGCCTCATCCAATAAGGCAACGACAAAATCTACACATTCGTCAAATGGACTTCTTATTGATTTTACATCTTCCGGCTCGGCGCTAACCGGCACATTTTCTTGTACCAGGGGAATTGGTCCGTAAATTCTCATAAGATAGAAATGATAATAAGCCTTGAGAAATTTAGCCTCGGCTTTCCATTGTGCTTTTTCAATTGAATTCATTTCAAGCACTTCATCAATTCTATCGATAAATGTATTACAGACCCTTATGCCTTGGTAAATCGAAGCGCTGGCACCATTTTCACCTTCGTAATAATTCAAATAGGGTGCATTGGCATTTTGAAATCCACGGGCTATATTTTGAGGAATCGAATAAGTACTCCTTCTGAGTTCTTCATTTATCCAAAATTCGTCCCCTCCAAAAATTGCGGGATTACTGGTCATTGAAGCAAAGCCGGGTAGATATGAGTAACAGGTAAATAAATATTTTCTTGCGGATGCTCTATCAAAAAAAGCATTGTCAATCGTTGCTACGTTATCAGGAACAACGTCCAGATAATCCTGACAACTCGTCGGAACAATGAGCGCTGTGGCCATTAAAATATTTCTTAGCATTTTCATTATTTCTTAGATTAGAATGAAGCCATTAGACCTAAATTGTAAACTTTCTGAATGGGATAGGCTAAACCATTGCCGGCCATTTCCGGGTCCCACAATTTAAATTTGCTGAAAGTAAGGAGATTAGTTCCACTCACATAAACCCTCAAATTCCCAATCTTCCATTTATCAAGTAGTGTGTTCGGAAGGGTATAACCGATCTCTAATTGCTTTAGTCTGATAAAAGAACCATCTCTCATGAACCAGGTACTTCTTTGCAGGTTGTTTTCAACAAGTTGCGCGGAAAGCCTGGGCCATAAAGCATAAATATCCTGGTTTTCCTCGCTCCAATGGCTATCTGCATATACCTGAAGCAACGCATTGTTTTCAATAGCTCCTGATGATGCGGGATCCACAAACGGTGCGGTCGCTTCGGCGTCTATCCAAAAACTGCTTCTGGCCGACCCTTGAAAAAATGATGAAATATCGAAGTTTTTGTACCCCATTGACAGACCAAAGCCATATACAATCTCAGGGCTGGTTGGGTGTCCTATGGGCACCCGATCTCTAAAATCAATAACGCCATCCTCATTGATGTCTCTATACTTTATATCTCCGGCGCCGTAATCACCAAATTGCATGGGAGAATTCAATACTTCCGCTTCGTCTACAAATAATCTTTCCGCAACATAGCCCCATTCCTGGGTAATTGGCTGCCCGTTACGTGATAACCAGGGAGTAGTTTGGCTGTAATCCGGTTCTTCAAATAACTTGAATTTACCGACGGCATAGGTAAAGTTAACTCTGCCTGTCATCCAAAATGCATTGCCAAAATCCTCATTGTAGTCAATTGAAAAATCAATTCCCTGACTTTCAGCCTTTCCAATATTCGCTCTTACACTAGCTTCTAACCCCAAACTTGGCGGTATAAAAGCCCGATTCATAAGAATGTTTTCCCTATTTTCCTTAAACACATCAGCCAGGATAACGATCTTATCATCAAACAGATTCATCTCCAGTCCCAAATTGACTTTGGTAGCTGTTTCCCAGGAAATTAACTCATTCTCATACCTGTCAATACTTACTCCGGCTCTAAAATTGTCTAAATCTGTTCCAAAAAGCGCTCCACGAGCGTTGTTATCCAGGTTGACCTGGGATAAATAAAAGAACCGGTCATCTTCACTGCCAATTTCATCATTACCCACTAAACCGTAGCTTGCTCTTATTCTAAGTCTGGAAATGGTTGGTTTGAGGTTTTCGAAAAATGGTTCATCCGAGACAGACCACCCCACCCCAAATGACGGGAAAAATCCGAAACGGTTATTTTTAGCAAATCTTTCGGATCCATTGTAACCAAAATTAAACTCTACAAAGTATTTACTATTTAATCCATAAGTAAATCTTCCGGAAAGTCCCATGTTTCGGAATGGAAGGGATTTTTGAAGATTTCCGGCATTGTTTCTAAGAGAAGATCTTTGCAGATAAACAAGCAATCCGCTTATTTCATGTTTTTTATTAAATATTCGCTTATAATCCACGGAAGCCTGAAGATAAAATGAAGTGCTTACATCGGTCGGCCCCTCACTGTAATCTAAATCTTCTCTACCGAATTCTTCATTGAGCGGAAGTAATTTATGCGTTTTGGTTTCTCTATTAAACAAGGCAGAATAATAGAATGGCGCATACTGCCTTCTGATATCAAAAAAAGATCTTCTGTTGGTATTGACAAGCAAATGACCTGACAGTCCCTGCGCAATTGAATTTAAGTTTTGCTTAATTTCCAATTGTGAAAGAAGTAAAGTTCTGCTATAGTCCCGGTAGCCTTTTAAAAGATCAGCATAAGGGTTTAAAGCAAATTGTCCACTCTCACCACCGGAATTTCCAAATAAGATGTGTCTTTTAAATTTTGTATCTTCATCGGGTTCGAAGTATTTTGGATAAAGCACCGGGTTTGTTCTGAGTACCTTGCGATAAATATCGGTTGCTCCATCTATGGGACCTCTGTAATCATCGAATGTTCCGTTAAATCTTATGATTACCTCAGTAGACCGGGTCATATCGATATTTACATTCGACCTGACAGATATCCTTTTCAGATCCACATTACTGTTAAAATCGTTGCGCTCATCCACGCTCAATACCCCCTGGTCTCTGCTAAATGATGTAGCTAAATAATACCTTACGATATCCCCGCCACCGTTAACATTAACATTGGCTCTCTGACTGGTTGTATAATCTTTAAATAATTCACGCTGCCAATCAGTAGCAGGAAACACGACAGGGTTATCCCCTGCAATTGTACCTGCTATTTTTGTTTCGGAATACGGTAATGCTTCCAGCGGATTGCGCGTTCTTATAGCCTCATTATGTAATCTCATATAGGTGATAGGATCTGCAAACTTAATATCTTTAATAGGTGTGGAAAATGAATTTTCAATGCGGGCAGTAACCTTCGCTTTTCCTTGTACACCCTCTTTTGTAGTCACCAGAATAATGCCATTGGCGCCACGCGCTCCGTATATGGCAGTTGTGGTAGCGTCCTTCAAAATTGAAAAGCTTTGAATATCATCAGGTTGAAGTCTTGCAAGATCATCAGTTGATAATTCGACGTTATCAATCAGGATTAAAGGACTTGTCTTTAACCCAAAGGTCGTTACCCCTCTTATAAAAAACTGTGCATTATCCTCTCCTGGTTCTCCATTTCTTTGATAGGATATAAGACCGGACATTCTACCTGAAAGCGCAGTGGTAAGGTTACTTGCAGGGATTCTTAATTCCGAAGGTTTTATTGATGACATGGACCCTACTATACTTTCTTTCTTTTGCGTACCGAAACCGACTACAACAATTTCATCCAGCTTTTCTACGTTCGGAAGTAAGTTAATATTGATCTCAGACCTGCCTGCTATCGATATCTCTTCGCTAATATAGCCGATATAGGAAAAAATAAGCGTGGTGGCTTCATCGGGAACACTTAGTTGGTAGGTGCCGTCCACGTTGGTTACCACTCCTATTTCAAAACCTTTTACCTTGATATTCACACCTGGCAATTCTTCACCATTCTCATCGGTAACTTTACCGGAAATTATCCGATCGTAATTTTCATATTCTTTACTATGTAAATAGGGATCAGAATTATCTGTTTTGAGTGAGACATGGATGTTTTCATTGACCCTTCTGAATTTTAGGTTAGCATCTTTGGACATCAACATAAGCACCCGGGCCAGAGATTGGTTCCTGCTCCTGATATTAAACTTTTGAAGTTTATCAATAACAGCGCTATTGTAGGTAAAACTGAATGTCGTTTTATTTTCCAAATCGGCTAGCGCCATGTCCAAATTGACGTTCTTCCAATTTAAGCTTACCCGAACGTTGTGTATGCTTTCATTTTGAGCAGTTCCATTTCTTGCCAAAAGCAAGTTAAGCAAGAAGGTCTGTAAAATTATACCAAACAATAGGTGCCTAGACATGACCAAGATTTGTCTTAGTAATTTTTCATTCATAATTTAGAGGTATTAAAATGTAATAGTTTTAATGAAACCTATTCAATATTCGATTTGTGGATATTTGAGATATTGGATAGGTAGCCGGATTTGATATTTATATTAAATCCGGCTCTTTTTAGCTTGTTTTAAACATTTCTTTATTGATTAATGTGTAATTATTATTTCTTTTTTATGGATTTTGTAATTGAATTTTTCGGAGGTATAATTGATCCCGTCCAGCACATTTGATAAACTCTCGTTATTAAACCGTCCGTTATACTTCCCTTTGAAGAAGTAACCATCCGGTAGCACGAACTTAACCCGGTACCAGCGCTCCAACCGACGGATTACCTCCTCTTCCTCAGCTTCCGCAAATACCAATTTACCTTCTGTCCAGCCCAGGCTTACTTCATAGTCAAAGCTTTCCTTTGAGATCCGGTTTTCATGATAAACTACCGATTCATTGGGCTTTAGCGTAATGGAATTTCCATTTATGTCATTCACAATTACTTCACCGCTGACCAACATCACCTGGATTTTATTCAAAAGTGTATCACATTTTATTCCCAGAGAAGTACCGGTAATCAGGGTTGTGACATCCCCGGTTTTAATATAAAATGGTCTGCTTTTGTCTTTTGCTATTTCAAAATAGGCTTCCCCAACAAGATGGATCTCGCGTATATCTTCAAGAAACTTTTCAGGTATCCGGATATAACTGTCCCCTCTGAGCTTCACTACCGAGCCATCCTCCAGGGTATATGTACTGCTGAACTTGCCCACACTCGACTTTGTGAGCAAGCCAGGAGCAATGGTCTGATCTTGACGGATATTGAAATAAATGAAACTCAGGGCTGCTAAAATGGAAATGGTAATTATTGCGGCAATCCGTCTTAGTAATATGAATCTATCGGGTTTTTTTAGAAGAGCTTCTTCGAAATTGCTGTTTTCTCTGATGAGGTTTTCCAATACCTCGTTGGAATCCGCCTCAGGGAAATTAAATTTTTGGCCGTAGTTCAGAGAAATAATAATCTCTCTGGCCAGAGCGACTTCCCGCTTCTTATGGGGGTGTGTTTTTATCCAATTCTCCCAAAAATAATTGGCTTCACTGCTTTGTTCCCGTACCCAGCTAATAAAGAATTCATCCTGAATAAAGTCTTCTACCTTATACGCTTCGTATTTCATACTACATAAATAAATCCAAATCGACTTTGATTGTTATCTATGTAGTAGGGGTTTCAGGTTAAATTACCCCACATGAGCGAAAATTTTTTTTAAAAGTTTTGGTGTGATATGGTAGCCAAACATCAATAAGACTGCTGACAACAAAAGCCTTCTCAGTGTGGTAATGCCCCTGTAAATAAGTTTTCTGCTATATTTATCAGTCTTTAATCCCATTATTTGTGCCACTTCATCATGTGTGAAGCCTTCATAATAAAAAAGCAGGATTGCTTCCCTTTGTCTTTCGGGAAGTTTGTTTAATGCCATTTGTAAATTACTTTTTCTTTCCTCATCCAGTTGAGCATCGATTAATTTTAGTTCCGGTGAAATAATGATCTCGAACTTTTTACCTTCCGGTTCCTTGATCAACCGGTATTTTTTCTCTTCCGCCATGTCTGCCATCAATTTGCGCCTCAGGATTTTGTACAAATAATATCTTATCGACCTGACTTCGGAGAGATGCTTTGATTTTTTTTGTAAATAAAAAAATGTCTCCTGAATACAATCCTTGATCATTTCATGGTTGAAACAAAATTGCATTCCATAATTATAAAGGAGTTGGTTGTAAGTCTTGTATATGTATATGAAAGCCTCTTTATTTCCCCCTTTGTATGCTTTCCATATTTCAGAATCGGTTGACTCGGACCAGGGATAGTTATTCTTACTGGGGTGCTTACGTTCAATTGGATCATTTTTCTGTGAAAGGGGAATTCCCGTGCTAACAGTTTTCATGTGATCAGCTAATAAATTTTTCAATGTATAAAAAAAGTATTGTAAAATCAAGTGAGCTGGGTTATGTAAAACGGAAATTGAGGCGGGGATTTTTAGCGTTAAAATATCCGGGGCATAGGTTCTGTCAATGGCATAATTCCTGCAAAAAGCGTATGAAGCGGCAAGGCCATAGTTAAGGATCATCATTCTTCTATTGCGCCCCTTGTTGCTTTAAAAGATTGAATTTTTTCATCAGTGTAGTAAGTGGTATTGCCATTGCCAAAGGCCCGGATTGTAACGGTTCCTTCGACGCTAAGCCATTTTACAGCTCATTGCCGAATGAATGTCGCCGGTACGAAAACTACCTCAAAACTTTAAAAAAAATTTCCGCTCATGTGGGGTAATTTAACCTCAACCCCCTACTATATAGATAAAAATCAAAATCTAACATTCACCGAGATGTCATACGAATATGTCATAGATGATCCTGGTACATCAATGCAATCAACTTTTTTTGATGATGATAAAGATAATGCGCTTGATCTAAATGCAGTTAATTACCCGATTGTGCCATGTACTGATATAGGTTCGAATCCGGTCTACAATTAAAATTGGCATTAAACCATACATTATTGTTGCCTGTATCATAAGATCTATCATTCCGGATCCGGGATTGGAACAAATGTCTGTTTATAAATTCAAGAAATCTGAATTATTAAAAAAGAAAAATTATGCATCACATCATCAAGACTGAATCAGTCGAAATTAAATTCCAAGATAAGCTTCAAGACCGGATGGAAGAATGGTCAAGTTCCAAAGATATTTTTCCGCATAGACCCATTGGAGAATCAGTGGATATGGCTACAACGCTTTGGATTAAATATGGCGAAGAAATAACTTTACCTTAATAATTATTGATACAAATGAGCTATTTAGGATTTGATATAGGAGGAACCTGGATTAAAGGTACTTATTATAAAGGCTTATTCAAATCGACAGATAAGTCTGCTAATAAGATGAAATATCTTGAAGTAAAAAAAGTAAAAAGTCCATTTCAAGCAAATGCCAATCCGAAGGATTTAGTTGAAAGTCTTGATGAAATAATTACTTCATTCAATATAAATAAAGGCGAACTGAAGGGGATAGGAATTTCAACCACAGGTATTGTCGATTATGCGGGCACTAAAATAATAGCTATCGATCCCTATTTGAATTTATTAAAAAGCCGTGATTGGATATATGCATTGGAAAACAATTATCAAACGACTGTAAGTTTGATAAATGATGCTGATGCTGCCGCGATAGGTCTGGCGGAGTCAGGATATCTTAATGGGAAGAAAGCCATTGGTATTATGCCTATTGGTACCGGATTAGGACTCTCAATTTGGCGAAATGGCAGAAGGTGGCGACCTGCTAAATTATTGCCACTCATAGGCAGTATTAAAACTATTTATGGTGACTTCAATGAATTAGCCAGCGCATCTAAACTGGCTGCAAAATCGAAAAATAGTAATCTTGTTGACATATTTTGCGAAAAATCATATCAAGACTTACGGGAAGCTTATATACTTGAATTGGCATGCATCATATACAGTACTTCAATCATATATGGACTTGATGAGATAATTATTTGTGGAGGATTAGCAGACGTAAGTTGCTATGCGAGTTTTCCGCTAGAAAAAAGGTTGCAAGAGACGATCGATGATTTTTTAAAAGATAGTGATCATGCATTGACAGTAAGGAGGGCGGAAGAAGGAAATCAATTGCAGTTAATCGGTGTTCTTGCTTTAGCAAATGCCAACTCAATTGCACTAAAACAACAATGGAAGCCACCCTATAATACCCTCGTTACAGAGATGCCATATGACCATAAAATGCAGCTTGAAAATATGCGTAGTTCTAAAATAATTGAATCACTTTGGAAAGCAGAACAAGAAGCGGGAACGGCGTTAAAGTCTAACTTGCCCATTATAGCAGACGTATGCGAGGAATGTGTTACAAGGTTAGAAAAAGGGGGGAGAATTATTTATGTAGGTGCAGGAACTAGTGGAAGAATTGCCGCCATGGATGCTGTTGAGATTCCCTGCACCTACGGTTTTCCTGAAAGTCATATAATTACCCTCGTTGCCGGGGGTATAGTTGATGCTGCTTATGAAATTGAATCGAATTTTGAAGAGGATGCCAGTGCAGCGCCAGAAATGTTACTGCTAAATATCAACAAAAACGACATTGTAATTGGAATTTCTGCTAGTGGAACGGCATTTTATGTTCAATCTGCACTGGCATTTGCCCAAAGTCGCGCTGCTTTAACCATTTTTATCATGACATCGGCTCTTTACAAGAAGCTTCCATTTTGTAATTATATAATTCCTTTGCATTCAGGTAATGAGGTTATTGCAGGATCTACCAGAATGAAGGCCGGAACATCGACGAAAAAAGTTCTTAATTTTTTATCTACCACACTAATGATCCGTTTAGGTAAGGTTAAAGGTTCTTATCTGATTGACATGAAATGCTTAAATAATAAATTAGTGGATCGGGCCCATAATATACTTACATCTCAATTCAATTTAAATTCCGAGCAAGCATCAGAATTACTTGAACAATCGGGCATGAGCATTGACAAAGCGGTTAAATTACTTTTAAATAAGTAAGGTATTCAAACCCTTATCAATAGCACTATCAAAATCTGAAAATTCCTTTTGGCCTTTTTGCACATCCATATCGAATACGCACCATATTTCGTCATATTCTTTATCTCCGTTTTTTACAATTGATTGTAAAATAACAAATTGAATAAAATACAAAAAATTGAATATCATTGAATAGATTTATAAAAAAATAACAATTAATAAAAAATAAGACAATACATATGGATGTGCAATTATATAGATTAAAAGTAATAAAGGGAAAAGAGCGCATTGCCGAAGAATGGTTAGCCTTTTTAAAGGCTAATAAAGAAAGTGCTGAGAAAACATTGGAAAATGAAAAAGTTTATTTTGAAGCATACTTTAAAGAAAGTATTGAAAATCAAATGTACATATACTTATTTCTGATGAGTAAAGACCATGAGTTTGCTAATAACACAGCGACCAACAGTTCGGATGAATTGGATAAAAAACATTTTGAATATATAAAAGCCTGTATAGATCGAAGTGAAGGCAACATTATGAATTCAGAAGTTTTTATGGATAACCTAAAGGATAAAGTGTAAATTTCACACAATTCTTTCTTGACAAGAAATTAACAACAATCAAATTGAAATGACGCTTTTGGGAATAATAGATAAAACCCATAAAGAACATTGACAATAAGTAACGCGCTACAACAAATAAGCATTCCTGTGGCCAGGCCGAACATGAATGCGATGTTGCACGAATGTGTACTAGTCTATGGAATTTTTGTACCACGGAACATTATCTAAGCGTCTTTTTAAAAAAGAAACATAGCACTGCCGATATTTATCTAAAGCCGCTTTCTTAGTCAGT
>NZ_JBXEQE010000028.1:0-88067 GCF_056858335.1 Agaribacillus sp. DX54 | reverse complement strand
GAAGTAAAAATAAGGGACGAAGTACTTGAATTTGGAGGTGATTTTGTAAAGAAAGATAAGGTTTTAACCATAAAGAACTTTGATGTTGATGGAAATATGACCAATAAACTTGGAATAACGAAAATAAAGGAGATTATGAGTGACTTTGATAGACAGCAGGGAGTTACAAAGGTTATTACAGAAGGAGCCCCAAGAACAACGGGAGCAAACACCGGTAAAATCACAAAATTAACTTTCGATGTGCAATAAAATGACAACAGTTAAATTTACAGGGTGGGAACCAAGTGTTAGAAAAATAAGATTTACAAGCCTATTGCATGAACAGGGAGGAATGTCTTTAAGAGATGCAAAAGATGCAAAGGATAAAATTGTAGGGGGTGGTGAGGTTGTAGAAATAGACTTTAAAGACCCGAATACAGCCAAATTAATTTATGAGCAAGCATCTAAAATAGGTGTAGTATGTGAATTAATATGAAATAATTGGGACGCCTCTAGCTGGTTGAAATAAGAAAAAGGATCTTCTAGTTCAAGCTTTTAAATTCGTATGTGAGAATTTTTCGGGATATTTTTTTAAGCACCATAAGCGATTTTTGCTTTAGATTCCCTAAGATATGTGTCAAATAATGTTGAATAGTATGGATTCTCTATAGCCCCCCGTTAAAGAATCATAGGTGTTATCGGCTATATAAGTTTTGTGTTTAAGGCAATCTGATGAACAATAAGCAGCCTCATTCCTCCTGAATATATTTAAGCAGTTCGATCAGTTCTTTATCGGAGATATTTTCTTGCCCGGATTTGTCATAGATTGAAAGCAGGTAGACCAGATTTCCAGCTACTTGCAGGTGTGTAATGACCCTAGCACCGCCTGATTTACCTTTACCTTTGGAAGTGACAGCCAGCCGGATTTTATAGCAATCCTTTCCGATAGGTGTTCCCTGTTTGGGGTCCTTTTCCAGGGCAGTGATCAGCTTTTCCAGGTCGTTTTTGACCGATCGGTACTTTTTTGCCAGCTTTTTGAGCCTATGCTCAAAATTATCAGTATAGAGAACCTCAAAGCTCATCAAGCAACTGCCTGGCGGATTTAAGCTTGATCTTTCCCTGCTTGGCCAGGTTTACCTGTTCAACAGCTTCTTTGAGTCCTTCCAGTACTTCGGCTTTGTAAGGGGTAATGGGCTTTGTCTTGACAAACTTAAAATTGCTGAGCAGTTCCATAATGAAATCCGCTTTGTCATCTTTTATGTCCAGTATTAATTTCATGCTTCAATATATTTATCAGGCAAAGGCCTTTTTGGTTTTAAAATTCTGGATTACGTTATCGATCAAAAAGAACAGGTGCTTTTTGGTATCCGGATCCAGTCGCTCGATATCTTCGATCCTTTTAAGCACCTCTTTGTCATAACTTGAAAGCTTACCTTCACCGACCAGGAAATCCACGCTGACGTTAAAGACTTTGGCCAGTTTTAAGAGTACCTCAATAGAAGGGGTATTGGCATTTCTTTCATAGTTTCCGATGATCGTGCGTGAAGCGCCGATCTTATCAGCCAGCCCCTGCTGGGACAAGTTTTGCTGCTTGCGCAATTGAATAATACGTTCTCCAATGTTCAACATGATTACCTAAAGTCAAGTAATTTTCCTATATAGAAACAAATTTAGGCAAAAAAACTTGGCAAAAGAAATAATCATTTTTTATAAAAAAGGAAAAAGATATATACATTTGCAAAATAAGTTTTACATGAAAAAAATTATGGATAGAAAAAAGATAAAGCTTTAGGCTTGTAAAATGCACCTTTAGTGGGGAATCAGAAGGTTATTCCGGAGCTGCGGATCGCGGGCAACTGGCTGGCCGACCATGGCTTTAAGGCCGGCGCCCGGGTAGAAATTACCATCCGTCAAAACCAGCTCACCATCAAACCACTGCCCTGATGGACATCGCCTTGCTGAAACAGCACCTGGACATCATAGAAGTAGCTACCCGGCTGGGGATTGCAGTGGATAAACATAGCAAGGCACATTGCCCTTTCCATGATGATAAGACCCCGAGCCTTCAGTTCAGCCAGGAAAAGCAGATAGCGACCTGTTTTAGCAGTAACTGCACAGCCGGCACGATGGATGTGATTGCTTTGACAGAAAGAAAGCTACAGCTTACCACCCCCCAGGCCTTGAAATACCTCAGCGAAAAAGCGGGCCTGCCATCAACGCCAAAAGTGAAACAGCAAAAAGCCACCAATATAGTCTCCCCGGGCGTCACTCCTGATTACGGGCAGGATTTTGAGATGATGCAAAACAGTCTATTGAGCAGCCGCACGGCCAGGGATTACTTAAAGCTGCGGGGCCTGGAGAAGTTAATAAAAGGTGGCCCTTCAGTGGGCTACAATGCGTTTAAAAACAGCCGGTTCAGCTATTTGCGTGGCTGTATTGTTTTTGGCCTGAAAGATGAGGCCGGTAAAACCGTATCGCTGTATGGGCGGTCGGTGATCGCGGATAGCCAAAAGACCAGGCAAGGGCGGCAGCACAAACATTTTTATACACCCCGCCGGCGGGGGAGAAACTGGGCCTACGCCCGGACCTTTTAAGCGTAGAGTTGGGGACGCTGACCGACCACCTTGAAACTTACAGGGAACAAACCCTTGCCGGAGCGCAGCAAAAGATAGCCCCTCCGGCGGTCACCCTGAGCGGGGAAGAGCAGCAGAAAGCTATCGCCTTTTTAAGTGCGCCGGACCTGATGGGGCGGCTGAATACACTGATCGGTCAGGCCGGGGTAACGGGCGAGGAGCAGAGCCGGCTGTTTTTGTTTGGGATTGCAGCCAGCTATAAGATGGATGCGCCGCTTCATGCGCTGATCCAGGAGAGCAGCGGCAGTGGCAAGACGCATTTGCTGGTGAAAATATCGAGCTTCATCCCTGATGAAGACCGCAAACACTTCACGCGTGTGACCGAAGGGAGCTTTTACAACTATGGCAAATATGACCTTGCGCATAAACTGATCTGTTTAGAGGATTTGGACGGGATGAAAGAAGAAGCTTATCTGGCCTTCCGCGAGCTGCAGAGCCGTGGGATGATCGTGAGCAGCACCAGTGGTAAAGACGATCAGTGCAACATCCGGGCGATAGAGAAAACCGTGCAGGGGCAGTTAGACCAGCTGGGTCGCCAGGGAAGACAGAAAAAGTGCTTTCATGAAGCGTACAGGCAGATTTAAGGGGTTACAGGTGGCTGGCGACCCGTGACCCAGGGAAATACAAAGGGGCCTATGAAAAAAACAAGGATGATACAGCAGTTCAGGGAACATTTAACAAGGTTAGGGTACAGCAAAAGCAGCGTGCAGATGCTGCCTGCCTGTGTGGGGGAATTTTTACACTTCCAGGGCTATAAACCACCGGGTACGGTCACCCCCCAGGACATTATGCGTTATTATGCCTACCTGCAGGAGCGTCCCAACCGGCGTCGTAAAGGGGGCTTAAGCGAGCGTTTTATCGCTCACCACCTTTACAGCCTGAAGCTGTTTTTTGGCTGGCAGCTGCACACAGGCCAGATCAGCGGGGATCCCACCAGCAGCCTTGCGTTTCCCAAGCCGCATTCAAGGCCCTTGGAGGTGCTCACCACCGCAGAGGTGGAAACACTTTACGCAGCCTGTGGGACATTAAAAGAGCGGGCCCTACTTAGCTTGTTTTACGGGTGTGGGTTGAGAAAGTCAGAAGGCGAGCGCCTGAATATGGGAGATGTCCATTTTAGGAGCGGGGTGGTGTATGTCCGGGCAGGCAAAGGGGGCAAAAGGCGGGTAGTACCTTTGTCAGCCAGGGTGAACAAAGACCTGCAGGATTATGTATTGAATGAACGTTATAGCCAGCCAAATGAAAGCGCCTTTCTGTGTAACTGTCATGGGAGGCGTGCCAGGGGCAATAGCATGAACAGGCTGCTGAAAAAGGTGCTAAACCGGACAGGGATCACTAAACCGATCAGCTTGCATAACCTGAGACACTCGGTGGCGACCCATCTTTTAGCAAATGGGATGACAGTGGAGCAGGTGCGTGATTTTTTAGGGCACAAACACCTTGAGTCCACCCAGCTCTACACCCGCATCAACCCTAAACAACTGCATCAACTATGAGCCTGCAAGAATACCTACAGCAAAGACATGCCGGGGGCACGGTAAAACGTTACCTTCGGGAAATAAGGTTGTTTGTTGCCTGGGTAGAAAACCCTGAGCGGGCCAGCTATCAGCAGGTGATGGATTATATAGGCGAGTTAAGGCACAGTGGGCTGGATGCAAACCCGCCCCTTTGTGCGATTAAGCAATATTACAGCTACCTGGTAGCTGAGGGCATCCGGGGTGACCATCCTGCAAAGTCAATCCGGTTAAGGGACAAAAGAAAGAAGGACATCCAGTTACAGGACTTGTTTAAAGCCGAAGAACTGGCGCTGCTGCTGGACAGAAAAGAGCGCTACCCGATCCTTAAAAATCGCAATCAGATCATTATCAGTTTACTGATCTGGCAGGGGCTTACTAATGGAGAGGTCAAAAACCTGGAGGTGGGAGACATCCACCTGGAAGCAGGCACGGTCTACATCAAAGCACAGCGCAAGACTGGCGCCAGGACGTTGAAGCTACAGCCAAGACAGGTGTACTGGTTGATGCACTACATCGGGGAAGACCGCCCCCGGCTCCTGAAAGTCCAGACCCAAAAACTGATTATCAGCAAGGCAGGCAATCCCGAAAACGGGGAAGGGATCAGCTATTTAATCGAGTGTTGCCGGCATCTTTTTCCCGATAGAAAGCTGAATGCAAAAACGATAAGACAATCAGTGATTGCCAACCTGTTAAAATCGGGGAATGACCTGAGAGTAGTCCAGACTTTTGCGGGCCACAAATACCCGAGCGCTACGGAGCGCTACAAGCAAACACAAGTAGAACAATTAAAACAAGCGGTACTAAAACACCATCCGTTGCAGTGAAACGGAAAAGTCGGTAAAAAACGTTATTTTTGAGTAAAGCTAAATTATATGGACATACAATCAGAGAAATTAAATTTAATCCGGTGGTTAGCAGGCATTGAGGATATTAAGCTCATCCATCAATTAAAAGTATGGCAAAGGTCTACGGAGGTTAAGGAAACTACTACTTTAACAGAAGGGGAAAAATCGGCGATTGATCAAGGGCTAAAGTCCATTAAACAGGGGCGGGTTAAGTCAGATGATCAAGTGAAGCAATCGACCCAGGATAAGTACCCGGATCTTTTTAAATAGGTTTTATGGAAATTATCTGGTCCGGGGAAGCTGCAGAGGATTATCATCAAAACATCGAGTATTTATTAGAACATTGGTCGGAAAAATCGGCTACGAATTTTATCAATGAAGTAGGGTCTGTTCTTGAAATCATTAAAGAGCGGCCAGAGGTTTATCCGTTGAGTGGATACCGTTCAGTCAGGAAAGCGGTTATACGGAAGCAAATCACACTTTTTTATAAGGTAGAAGGGACCCGTATTTACCTTGTGAGATTTTGGAACAATTATCAAAATCAGGAATCTATGAAACTATAGCCGTTCCCCATTCCCACCGCTCGTGGCCGCCCCTTTACCCCCGGGCCGTCGCACAGGGCCCGCGCAAAGCCAGGATTAGCCGTTGTAGACCAGTCAGGAAGCTTGCTTGGAGCATCCCGGCTCAGGGTAAAAATCGATGGCGCTCAAGGTAAATAAAGATGTTCATCCGGATTTTTACCCCTCCCCGGAATGTTGACCTTTTTCTTTTTTCATTAGAATCTGCTGCCAGAAAAGAAAAAACTGTTAACTTAGGCCAGCGCCCTGAGTGGGTGTGAACATTCTTTAAAAAGTTGCGAGGAAGTAGCAAAATGAAAAGAAATTTAGTTTATGGCGTGATACTGCTTGCAGGTTTCATTTTTTTTGTATTCGGCTATGTTAGAGTAAGAGAAAAAAATGCAGTTGAAATTCTTAGCCAAAAAGCAGTAATCAATCAAACTAATTTATTTTTCAATCAGGCTATTACGGGAGAAATAATAGAGATTGATACTATGGAGAAGCGATTGGCAAAAGAATATATCGTAGAAAAATTCAATGATTTTCATTTGAAAGTATTCCCAAAGCGTTTTAGTGCAAATGATTTTTATGGATTTGAAATTAAGGTAGATTCGATATCAAGGAAAATTGCTTACATAGGAATTTACAAACCTTGAGTATTGTTTTACATCTTCGCTAACGCGTTGTTTGCCAAGAAGTAAAGCTCGGAATAAACTCTTTCACATGCTGTATATAAGATGGTGGCTGGCCCACTGGCGTTGTACAGGTAAAGCTTGCAAACCACTTCACTGTGTTGGAAGAGTAATCGTCCGGTACTGAGCGGTTGAAGAAAAAGTGTCGAGAAGGCATCAGGTAAGTATAAAAGAGACGAATGAAAATGAATCTCTGCTGAAGTATCGAAAAACCCATTGCAGTCAAAACTGAAATCTCATGCGATCCAAGAATAAGTATAGCGGTGACCTGTTTATTGGCTATGCGGCGGCTGTCATGAAGGAGACGTGACTTTTATACAGGCTTGTATATGAAACCCGGGAAGTCCTTTAGTGATGCCGGTTGTTGGTAAACCTTCTTCCTGTGGGGTGGGAAACAACAAAGAGGCATACCCCAATGCACTGAAGGAAGGCGGATAAACTCGTAGTTCGCGAAGGAACATCGATTCTTATTAAAGGTAAAAGAACATTTGATGAGCCTTGGGAGTTGGATGCTGTTTTTGACGGGTTCAATGCGTTTTTTAATGAAAAAACAGGTACTCGAAATACTAAAGTGACCAAGAATAATAGGTATGTATGAAAACCCAAACAGATGATAAAGTATTTAATTGTTGCATTAGGTTTGGTTTCATTAAAAGAATGTGAAAAGAAAAACAAAGAAAAAATTGGTTTTGAAAGAGAAGACTCGTCAATAAACGAGTATGAGAAAAAAGTTGTTTTGCTACAGGGAAAAGAAACTTGAAAATACAGGGCCATTACCGGCACAACAAGCAAGTCCCAGAACTGTGTTTAACAGGTGTGCGGATGGAGCAGTTGGGGTTCCACATCGGGGAGCGGGTAAGTGTCACCATGCGTGAGCGGCTGTTGATCATTGAACCGGCAGAAGAAAGGGATACCCATTACAAATTGGTGTTGCAGGATGTAAAGCTGACCCTTCAAAAATTACCCCGATGAACGTGGCAAATGCTCAGAGGTCAGTTGGATGTTATAGAAGTATCTCTCTTGGAGATTGCGGCGAACAAGGAGAGCAATTAAAAAAAGCAGTATTAAAACACCTTCCGCTAAAACAAAAAGGAACCAAAAGGTGTCGAAAAAAGGAACTAATTGGTTACTTTTTTCGCATAGTACTATGAGAATTATTGAAACATATAAAGACTACTTCTGGGAGTTTTATAACAAGCAAATAGGGGCAGTAAGGGAGAAAATAGATTATACATTGAATGTAGTAATGAATGTTCAGCATATCCCTGGGAGGTTTTTTAAACATGTGAATGACGGCATCTATGAAATAAGAATAAAGGTTGGCAGCGATATTTATAGAGTGTTTTGCTTTTCCGATGAAGGTAAACTTGCGATCTTATTGAACGGCTTCCGGAAGAAAAGCCAAAAAACACCGAGAAATGAAATAGAAAGGGCAAAACGAATAAGAAAGGAATATTATGAAGAAAAGTAATCCAAAAACAATTAATGAACATTTTAACCGGAAATATGGTGAATCAGGTACGAAGTCCAGGGC
The DNA here is from genome assembly GCF_056858335.1 of Agaribacillus sp. DX54. Lineage (NCBI taxonomy): Bacteria > Pseudomonadati > Bacteroidota > Cytophagia > Cytophagales > Splendidivirgaceae > Agaribacillus > Agaribacillus sp. DX54. Next base: position 80,313 of record NZ_JBXEQE010000028.1, on the reverse strand, counting down.
AGAATTTGAAGAAAAATCACAGGCATTTATGATCGCGGAACTGGTGAAAGAAGCCAGGGCAAAAGCTCATTTAACACAGGAAGAATTAGCTGATCGATTGAAGGTGAAGCGTAGCTACATATCAAAAATTGAACGTGCGGTAAGTGATATCAGGATTTCCACTTTAAGAAAGATAATAGAAGAAGGTTTGGGAGGGAAGCTTCATATAAGCGTGGAATTATAGTTTTAAGTTAAAATTGGATACATCAAACCTACCGCACATTGCCGTCCCTGGTCTCACGGCCGTCACACAGGGTCACCTGCACATCCACCCCGTAAGGTAAAGCAGGGTGCGGCATTAATTTTTTAAATGTAGATACTTTGGTATATAAAGTTGATAGAAAAATTGAAAAGAATGTGGTTATTGGGAAATGGTATTTAGAAAATCGCGGTTTTTGGCGTCCGGGTTTTGGATTTCCTGAATACGTTTAAGTGTTTTTTTATCAAATCAACGAAGGGCCTGGCATAGAGACAGGTAAGCGTGTGGAAGGAAATATTTACCTGCTTGATCTGCTACCGGCCTTGTGCGATCTGGCAGGAATAAAAATCCCCGATACTGTACAGGGAGTAAGTTTTAAACCTGTATTAGATGGAGAAAAGGAAACAGTTAGGGATGTGATGTATGGAGTATATAGTGGCGGTACAAAACCAGGGATGCGATGCGTAAAAAAAGAAGATCGGAAATTAATCAAATATGATCTCATGGATGGAACAATCCGGGAAACCCAGCGCTTCAACCTTACAGAAAACCCAAATGCATACATCGCCGAACACGGAAAATCCGGTGAAATGAAAACCAATTTGGCGGATAACCCAAAATTTGCGGATAAATTGGCAGAGATGGAAACATTATTACTGACACAGATGGAACTGCATGATGATCCTTACCGGCTGTGGAATCAGAATAAATAGTATCTCAGATTTATTCTGTGGTCTTGAGCCTGTTGAAATTGATGTACCCTAATACTCAACTTTAAAGCTTAAAAAGCAGGCTTCACAACCTAATTGTGGCATTATTTTGTCCAAATCCTTGATGAATCTCCAACCTATCTGTTGCTTTTCCTAAAAATAAAAAATCATGACAAGAGAAATTACCCGTCTTTTAGCCGTTGCCCATCTACCTGAAATGTTTAATTAGCTCTGCAAAGGGAATATACTTAGCGTGCTCCTGGTCGTTGTAAGCTTCAATAGCCACTTCATTCCCATCGGAAGATATTAACACATTGAGCTGGTTCAGGCGTATATTGTTTGCTACAGCAAAATCATGTAAATACAAACCGGCCTCGTCAACAGCTTTTCTCTCAATGCCAGGCATCTCTGAAAGCTCTTTTCCTGCAAAAATCTGTACTAACTCGCTTACCGGGACCTCCTTGAGTAGCTTACTATTGTGATGAAGATATACCCGAAGATCAACACCTTTCAGATTGATCCATGTTAATATTTGAGCTAATGGAACCCCTTCCTGTCTTGAAATGTTTTCTAAATAACGAACGACATTTTTTGTAACCTGTTTTTCATGGCCAAAGGGATCAATTGTTATCCTTTCCAGATAACTTTTAATTCGTTGTTTTATCCCTGGTTTTTTATTCTTGAGCCCAAGCCTTTGCTGATTATGTAGTATATCGGGGTGCTTAGTCAGACATAGATTGGCTGATATACTGAATGCTGAAGGGCTGCAGTATTTTTCACTGCCCTTTTTACCGTTTAAGCCAACTTCCTGACTTAACTGTTTAACTGCTAACCTTAGCTCCCGAACGACTCGGTGCAAGGCTTCATCAATTTCGATTCCCATTTTCATATCAAATGAAGATTAAGCTTTAGTGATTAAACTTGATACCGGTCTGTTCCGCATTGTCTTCCAAAAGTCTTCTTGCTTTTTGTTTTCGGGATTGGTCTTGAAGATTAACTTCCTGGAGCACTTCCAGGGCAGCGTCGTAAATTTTCAAAGCGTTGTTATTCCTGATTTTCTCCCTGTTAAAAAATTTGTAGATGGTGGTTCGGGACATATTCACTTTTTCAGCAATCAGGGTTATGTAGCTTGTCCCCAGTTGCATAAGTCTTTTTTGAAGCTCATCAATGTGCTTTTCTTCAATCATAATTATTACAGTTGTATGAAAAATTTGCAAAAGTTTTGTTCATTTTTTGTATTATTTGGTTATATTTGTTACCAATTGAAGTAACTTTTTACTTCAATATTTTTGAATTTTAAAACAATTATAAGAATAAGTTACCAAATACAGTAACAAAAGGACAAAAAAGTTACTGACATAAGTAACATTTGGATGAAAATTGCATCCTTTTTGGAGTTAAATGGAAAAAAGACCACAGGGAGCGAACAAAAAAAAGAAAAAATATGAACTGAAATTCTGGGATATAAAATTTCTGAAGGCCCTAAATCATATCATTAACGAAAACAAAAAAGCTGGTGTAGAGCCACAGGGAGTGAGGGAGATCAGTGAATTGATTTTTGGGAATTATAATACTATCAGTAAGATTCGAGGTTCAGGTGCAGGTATTAACATGGGTCAACTCATGAAATTTGCAACTATGTTTGGGCTCGACTACAATTACTTTTTCCGTGATGATAAAGAATTAACCTACGACCCTAATAGGAATAAAACTGCCCGCGCCAATGGTGGCAATCATATCCAAACCAGTGGGGGTGACATTCATGGTGACATTATAAAGGCAGATGTTTATAAGACCGGCGATGTATATAAATATATTCAAAGGGCTAAGAATATTGTAAATAACTATCCTGTTGAAATAAAGCAGCAGTTTTCTGAAGTAATTGAGGACCTTCAGCGTGAAACAAAAAAAATGGAAACCACCATTAAAGATGAGGCTGAGTATATAAAAAAAATTTCAGAAAGTTATGAAATCCAAATGCGCGATCTTCGCAATCAACTAAAAGAAAAGTCTGACTCCGAAAATGAAATAATGAAGAAATATATTACACTGTTGGAACAAATGACTAAAAAATAGTATTATTCATATGGCCTTTTCCTACTGACGACTCTTTGCAAGAGAGATTAAGAAGAGGCATTTTTACTATTATTTGTCAGGATTGACTTTTGTTCCTTTCATATCACTCAAGTCCTGTTATTTTCTGCGGATGGGAGCAACGCTGTTGGAAAACTACTATGTAACTTCATTTCTTAATCTGGCACAAGCGTCCCTTGGGTGTTGCACAACTCAAGCATATGCTTATATTTTCATTTTATAGCCGAAAACCTCTGTGTCTCTTTGTGCCTCCGTGGTTAACCATTTTTCACCACGGAGACACTAAGGAACAAAGAGACACCAAGAATTTTGTCGAAAACGTTGTGCTACATTTAGTCTGCATAGCTGCTAATGTATGGCATGTTTATGGTCGTTATATTCAATTTATAAACTGAACATACTGTCCTTCATTGCGATGTTAAGCTCTAAATCAAGGTAATCGAATGCTTGATTCAGTTCATCATCGACGTATACACGCACCCTGGATGGCATGTAAACACCACTCACTTTCTGGTAATCCTCATAAATCTTGTAACTAGCCGGGGTACGTGAATGTGCATACAGGTTATTAGAATGTTTTTCAAAGTAAAAAAAACTTGTGCCGTCATTATATTCCGAATGGTATTTGAATTTGAAACATTTTTTGCCATAAAACACATCCTCACCCAGAAATTCTAACCTTGAATCCCTGTATGCATCCATGATCAAATTTGCAACTTGAAAATTATAAAACTTTAAATTATGAATATGGCCATCTTTTTTGTCTTTCTCAATTTCTCGTTTAAGGCCATGTTTCTCACTATAATATATTTCGCGCCTCTCATTTGATAAAGCTATCATCGAAAGTGAATTATCTCTGTAATGTTCACTTCTTAAAACTTCACCACGGCTTGTTTTTTTATAAAACTTATGTACAATACTGTATCTAACGGGTTGTCCTGATAATATATTAGGGCGACTATCGAAACTGGTGGACTTATAGGTCAGTTTAAAAGATGATAAGGAAGATAGCTTCTCAGCATTTACCTTCCTTAGATAATTTATGATAATAGTATCCGAAGCAAGCTGGGCGCTGATATTTTGTATAAACAAAAGCATCAAGATACTTATGATTAGCACTTTTTTCATCTATACATAATTTGAATTATGATGTGGCCGCTTCAGACTGAGAGGCCCCCCTTTTTTTAATTTAACAAGTACTCTGACAATAACACTGACTATTACATGCATCGATTAGATTATTAAGGCATGTTATGAAACTACAATACTCACTATTCGGTCCACAGCTATTTTCGCAGCCTATCAAGGCACTTGCATGACAATCGCTGCACCTGGGATCTGTACTACCACTCCCGGAACCACCCCTGAAATTTACTAATTCTTCTTGATTAAGCATCTTCTCAATGGACAAATTCAATTTACCTAGCTTTTTCATTTTTGCAAAGTTTTGATTTTGCCTACTCTGGTCTGCGGCGAGCAGGCTTTTTGGTTTTCGGCTTCCCCAGATGCTTCCTTTTAGCGCGCATTTTGGAAACATCCGGGCTAATATAAATGCCGCCAGCATATTATTTTTATACTGAGATAATTTCACAGAATTTTTTTAAGCTTTTTTATTGATACTTATCAACGCTTTGTCATCCAAAAGCTTACTTTCATGGCCAGTTTTCAATTTGCACGGAAACAAATAATAATAGCTCCTCCAATTCCGGTCGTATTCTACAGGAGGATCCCGCTGGCACGCTTTACACAAGCGCGTCCCCGGAGTTTGGCCTTTGACTGAATAAATCTACACTTTTTGAGATTTTCAAGAAAAATTTTCATGCTAAACTTGACTTGTTTTTCTCTGAACTCATTTCAGCCATGCTCCCTTCAAAGATGCGGTATTACAAATGCGGGTACGAGCTGGGCCATAATTTATAATACACCTTAAAATAAGCACACTTTACAAAAGCGCGCCAGGTGGTGTAGGCTTCGAGAAACTCTGAGGGAGGATAAATGACTTTCAGTTAATTGTATACGGTAAGTTCAACCTGCTTCTCTTCCGCAGTCATAATTGAATTTTTTTTGTTACCTGATTGCTTCCGGCAAAAACACCCAGCCCATTTTCGATATTGGAATAGATGGGCCGGAAATCCTGAAAATTAGGAAACAGGCTTCCTTCATTATTAGCCGCCCAGTCACTGTAGTCCCGGTAAGTATCCAGGTAGTTATATAATGGTTCATCAATGTTTCTTAGCGTTATCAATAGTGTTGGGTTGTCTGCTATTTTGGCGCTGTAAACAATACCCGTGACACTATTATTTTCCTGCTGCCCGTCAGACGGGTATAGGGTATCATCTGTCAATTGGGCATCAATTTGTAAATACCGGGGAGCAAATTGAGGATCAAGTTCATCATAAGCGTCACTTTCATAAAAACCATTACCCAAAGCAAAGAAGGTATAAAACCTATGATTGGAACGATTTCTCCATTCCACCTCAAAGTAGTAGTCATCTCCCTGATACTCCCCGGATATTTTTGGAATTTCAGGACTTGGAGGTATTATACAACTTCCTTGAATAGTACTGCCTTCTTTAGTTTTTATTGAAAGGAAGTATTCCCCTGATGGTGCAATATTCAAATAATTTCTTTCCGCTTCGTAGCGTTTTGATAGGGCATTATACGATAAAGTGTCCCCGGCCTTCCCATCATGAATGATGACTTGCGCATCTTTGATTAATGCAGAATCCTCGAAGGCTATCTGGCCTAAAGGTTGCGCGCTGTACAAATAGGCAACAAGCAGCGTGTCCTGTGGGGAGATCACAGAAGTCACCGATACCAGGTTGTCAACAAGCAAATCTTCCATTTCTACCCCGCTATCACAGCCGGGCATGAAGATGATAAAAGCAACGATCAATAAATATTTTTCTTTCAAAACTTTAACATTATAAGTAATACTGGGCAGAATAGGCAAAAAAGACTTTTTCCTTAGTACCATTCTTTGGCTATTGGTCGAAAAGTCATTTTCCCTTTCCAGGTAATAATAAAATGGGTTTTTGCGGTTATAGGCATTGAACAGGCCAAACTCCCAAAACCTTTCGTATTTTTTCTTTTTTTTATGAAATTGTACAGCCATGTCCAGGCGGTGATAACTTTCAGCCTTAAAACTATTTGTAGAACCGGCATAAGGTACAAGATCGGTTCCCCTGGTGCGGATTTCGTAAGTAACGGTATCTCCCCATACACCTTTTATATCGGCTCCTGTAGCAAAGTTTCCGTGATAAAACCCCTGCGGAACATTGAGAGGGTTACCGGCATTAAAGGTCCAGTTTGCGGATACATTTACTTTTGGCGACAATTTATACGAACCTGCCATGGATATGGCATGTCGCCTGTCTGTGTTGGCATAGAACCGTTTTCCTTGGTTGATATCGGCAAACTGGTTGATAGCCCAGGATAAGGTATAACTTATAAGCCCTTGTAGCCTGCCTTCATTCTTAGAAACCAAAAACTCCGTGCCATAAGACCACCCTTTCCCTGAACTTACATTTTCTTCCCAATCAATGTTCTCAGCGTCATCAACAGACAAGAAGGTAGCCCCGTCTTTATAAGTGATAATGTTTCTTAAATATTTGCGATAAGTTTCCACACTGATAAGTATGGATTTATGGGGTATATTCCCGGTGACCCCCAGAGCATATTGATCGGCTTGCACCGCCGGAGTATGCTGTGTGACAGGTACCCACAGGTCCGTTGGAAGTCCCAACCCGGTATTTGAGAGTAAATGCATATATTGGTTGGTTCTGCTATAGGCACTGTGGATAGCTGTACTTTCTGATAACTGAAAGTCCAGACTTATCCTGGGCTCAATATTAAAGTAGCTATCGGTATTTGCATCCAATACCCCGCCAAAGCGCGTGCCGAAATTGGTTGAAAGCTTGTTTGTAATTTGAAAATCATCTTCCCAATAAAAGGCGAATTCCACATTTTTGAATTCCTGGCTGCTTTCTATGGCTTGGTTGGTAGCGTCTGAAGCCCTATATCCTTTAGGTTGGTAGTGATGATGTATGATGAGTGCTCCAAATTTCAGATGGTGATTGTTGGAAAGAAAGTAGTCAAAATCCGTTTTGAAGGCGTAATCTCTTATGCCGGAAGAATTTTCCGACCGTTTTTCCGTCATTTGCCCGTCAAAAACCTTTGAAAAGCTGTCAGATAAAAGGAATTTATAGTCGCTAAATGGAAATACGGTATTTAAGCATAGTTTTTTGTTGAAAACGTGGTTCCATTGAACCGCAGTAGTGGCATTCTTCCAGCCAAGCTCCGAGTCGGATATAGAATGGGCATTTGATCTTTCAATTTTTTCTGTAACCCTTACTTTATCACTGGCATGGAAAGCACTCAAGGTAAGGTTATTCTTTTGATCAATGTCGATGTTTGCTTTGGCCACCAGGTCTGTGAGCTGGTACAGTGTTTTTGACTCATCTGCCATGAAAGGAGAAAGAAAAAGATCGAGGTAGCTTCTTCTGGCTGAAAGCAAAAACGAAGATTTACCCTTTTTAAGGGGGCCGTCTAAAGTGAACCGGCTGGAGAGCAATCCAATGCCACCGGCAGCCTTCGGTTTTTGTTTATTGCCGTCAAGGAGTTGAATATCGATAAAAGAAGATACCCTCCCTCCGTAACGGGCGGGCATCCGGGATTTCCAGAAATTTACATGTTTAATGGCATCGGCATTAAATACGGAAAAAAAGCCAAACAAATGATTGATATTATAGACCGTAGCGCCGTCCAGCAGGATCAGGTTTTGTCCTGCTGTGCCGCCCCTTACATTTTTCCCGTACTTCCTTCTATGCCTGCCTGTACACCCGGCAACACCTGTAAGGACTTGATCAGATCCTTTTCGCCTAGCAGGGCCGGCATTTTTTTGACCAAATGTAATGAGATATTGTTTTTGGCAAACCGGTTAGCATAAGTAGCATTTCCTTTGACGATGACTTCATCCAGTTCCAATACTGGCAGGTAAAAATTGATTACATGATCTTGTGTTGAATTCACTTTCATCTCAGAAGGCGTGTGCCCTACCATTGAGCAGACGAGTATCCAATCCTGATTGGCCTGCACCTGTAAGGAGTAAAATCCATTGCTATTAGAAAAAGTGCCTTTATTAGTACCTTTAATGGCAATACTGGCAAAAGGCAATACTTCATCACTGCCTGTTTGTTTAACCCACCCGTTGATTGTAATGGTTTGAGAGTAAGCACTGTTGAAGACAATGACAGAAAAAAATAAAATCCTTGTCATAATAAAAAAATAAAAGCGTCTATTACAGTATAGTAATAAACGCCTTCAATAATAAAAAATTATAAAGCTTTACAGGTTGGTGAATTCAAAACTGTCATCCCAATAATCATCAACAGATCTTGCCCTGTAGGGCCCGTCAATCCAAGTCCATTCTCGAATTGATCAGCTTGAAAATGAAATGTCTATCGATCTCTATGCAGTATTTGCATTAGAGAAAAAATAGTCCCGGCATAGAAAGCCTTGAGCCTCTCATAGCAATTAATTTTTATTATTATGTTAGTTTGCCGATCACGGATGAACGTTAAAATGGTGGTTAACAAAAGATGAGAAATTCCAAAGCCTACAGAACAATTTCGTCAATTATATTGCTTTTTGTGATATCCTATGAAAAGGTTGTGATTATTGTTACTTCTCTTCACCGCGATTTTTTACCCGGTCATTGGGCTAACTTCGAACTTACATTCAACATTTTTTTAAGTTGGTTAGTTAAAATTGGCCTATTTGCATTGGCATTCTTCCTAACGGATGTTCTGGTCTCCAAGCGCAAAAAAGCTCGATGAATTGTGTCCATTATATGATAAATACATTCAATGCCTAATAGTTGTGTTAAGAAATAAAGCTTAAATAAGCATCATTAAACCCTCGATAAAAACTGGGCCATTAGACTGCGGAAATACGCACCTATGTTGTCTATAATTTCAAAAACATAAAAATCTGTCAGATTTAGGGTTACAATACAGTGCGAATATGTATGTAAATGTATATGCCATAAATATGGACTATTTCCCAATAATTTTAATAACCCTTATTTTACTTTTAGCCTTCACCAGGGTTATTACTGTAGCTATTCATGAAATGGGTCATGCACTGGCCGGGTTAATCCTTTTAAGAGGCAATATCTCCATTTATATAGGATCATACGGTGATCCCAAAAAAGGCATCCATTTCCGTATTGGCAGATTAAAAGTTCATTTCAAGTACAACCCATTATTATGGAATTATGGTTTATGTGTTTCAAACCCAACGCAAACAACGCTGTTACGCCATTACCTGATTACTTGAGCCGGACCTTTGGCATCACTGATTACAACTTTTATCTGCCTGTTTCTTCTGATCGATCCCCATCCCCATAGTGCAATCAAGATTATGGCAATATTCCTGTTTTTTTCATCTGTTTTAGATTTTTTACAAAACACCAGACCTGACGAAAATCCTATCGTTTTACATGATGGGTCCATAACCTACAACGATGGTCAGACATTAAAACTTCTAAAAAGCTACAAGGGGGTTTATAAAGAAATAATTACGCTAACCGAGTATTATTCAAATAACAAAATTAAAGAGGGGATTAAATGTTTTGAAGATATGTATTCAGAAAAGAAAGACATAAATCTTCTCCGGGTGGGCATAAACATGTACATGAAAGATGAAAATTATGAAAAAGCCCGTGAATTATTTAATCAACTTCAAACCATGGCTACACTTACAGATAATGATTATTGTATCTATGCATTAGCTTATTCTTATTCGGAAGAACATTCGAAGGCCTTAGCACTTTATGATACATCATTGAAAATCAATCCAAAGAATTTTTATTCATTAAATAATCGCGGATATACGCTTAATTTGATGGGACAGTATGAGCATGCCATAAAAGATTTTGATGAAGCTATTGAGCTCAATCCGAAATTTGCTTATGCCTATAACAATCGCGGATTATCAAAGATTAAAACAGGGAATGAAAAGGATGGCTTGGATGACATAAAAAAATCGATGCAATTAGATGATAAAAATTCCTACGCTTATAAAAATTTAGGAATATACCATAAGGAAAAAGGAGAATTGGCACGCGCTATGGAATTTTTTCACAAAGCCAGGGAGATCGATCCAAAAACGCATGGATTAAAAGATTTAATTACAGAGACTGAAAATCAAATGTAGGACACTAAACTAATTGACCTCTATTAAAAACGGACCGCTAGCGAGATTCTCTTCACTTTATAAAAGATCAGGGTTGGTTTTAAAAAAAATCACCACCATCCAATCTCTGAATGAGCATTTATGCTGCTAAACTCCAAAAGATACTGATTTCTTTTTTGTATTCGGTTATTCATTTCTCGCAGTTTTACTATAATCTGTTTTCTTCGTGCCACGATGTTGGATTTGAATTGATTATGGAATTAAATCATCTAAATCAAAACCACCTGGTGTATTGATTCGCAAAATATTGTCCTCATAGGTCTTGAAGTATCTGGCTAAATTTTTATATGTTCGATTTTGAGAATCAACCATTTCATCAATTGACAATTGTTGATTTTGAAGGCGATCAAATGGTTCCTTCTGCCTTATCAAAACACATCTTCCGGCAATTGGATCATTTGCTGAGGAAACGCCTGTAAACAACCCCATTAATACTTTAGGAAATTCACTTTTACCCACTTTGTAAACATGATGAAAGGATTTTTTGGACTTTTCGGATTTCATGGTACAAAAGAGACAGCCATCAACCAACCTCAACCCTCCCACATACTCCCAATTTGGACCTTTCAAGGTTAAAATAACCTGATTTTCCTTTTCCACCACCCTTACGGGTGATCGAAGCAAAGTTCCTTCTTTACTTCTCTTTCTAACATAGGAATAATAGGATCCTTCTAATGATTTAAGTATCGGATCCAAGGGCATTTTAATATGATCCAGGAAGGTGTTGAAATTTTGATATGCCAAGAACTGGGCCAACTCATCCATTTTGTTAGGTGAGAGCCTTATTTCATCATCACCGGATCCTGATTTAACTCTTCCATACAGGTTATCATAAAGGTATTTCTGACTGATGGAGCCACCCACCAGCTCACTTATTCGTCCAAACCCATGGTGATCTAGTGACTCATTTGTTTTATGGGACAAATGTTCCAATAAATGTTTTATATCACTTTTTCTATAATTAACAGGCATAATGGTTAGAAGTAAATCTTGTGTAATTAAAGGTAATCTTTCTGCAATTACAAGTATTCCATGGGTACAACAAATCAAATGACCCTTCCCAAATTTGTATTGTTGATTGATCATTCACACCGGAGTATTGTTCGCGAAGATACTTCACTTGAAAGTCTTTACTGATTGGACAGCTAAAGCTCAAATGTGAGAGTCGGTGGAAGTCGTCCGGAAAGTAAGACTCCTCTCACACGAACTGGTTGAGCGCGACTGAATAATTGTAACATGTCGATGCCTGGTTATTTGGAATCCTTTTGGTTTCCGGCACAGGAATCCTCTTGCCTTTTCAGCCTTGCCCCAGCCCATGTCAAACCTAAAAAGTTAAATAACATGAAAAGTGTAAAATATATTTCAATACTGACTTTAATTTTCGGAGCGTTCGCATTTTCATGCGATGAGGAAGAGATATACCGGAGTGGAGGTGGAGACGATGAAGACGAGGATCCGGTGGAAATTCCGCCGCCACCACCGCCACCACCAGGTGCAAATACTGTCGAGATTGATTCACTTGGTATCTAAGTAAAAGCGGACTGAGAGAAGTAAAAAAACCACTTTATTTAAGTGGTTTTTTCTTATTTAAATTTTAATTTAAAATAACGTTAGACTTTCTATTGATGCGCTGGCTCCCCCTTTTGCTATTAATAAATTTAGCCGTCTATGCACAGAGTTCGGACAGTACCATTAAGTTGCTTAAAGATTCACTCGAGACAGACCCACACAATCACGAACTATTATTTTATTATATTGCTCATGCATACAAGAAAAATGGCGATTTCGATAGTGCTTCCCATTATTATCATAAAGCCTTGCTGGGATATAAGAAAAAGAATCACCACGCCGGCGTAGCGGCGATGTACAACAATCTGGGAAATTTTTATTATCACAGGGGCTATATTGATAGCTGCATTGATTATTACAAAAAAGCTTTACCATTCTACGAAGGCCAACACGATACGTTAAGTAAGGCTTCCACGCAACTTAATCTGGGAATCGCCTATAAAGAGATAGGCGCTTATACAGCCGCACTGGAATATTTATTACTTGCCGTAAGAATTTTGGAAGGTAAAAAAGGAACCTCAACGCTAGGATCATGCTACAATGCCATTGCCAATATTTATTCCCGGCAAGGTGATTTTGAAGAGGCCATTGCTTATCACAAAAAAGCATTGGTAATTAGACGAAGCTTAGACTCAAGAAAAGAAATAGCTTCCTCCTTAAATAACTTAGGAATAATATACCGAAGACAAGGCAGCTATGATAGTGCATTGTTCTATTTGCGTAAATCTTTGATTATTAAACAAAAAGAACAGCGTCCTTCCCATATTGCCAGTACCTTAAATAACATTGGCCTGGTATTATTCAATCTGGGGCAATTACCGGAGGCAAAAGCGCAGTTTGAGAAAGCTTTTTCAATAAGAGGAAATAACAAAGACCTGGTAGGGCAGGCGATAACGCTAAATAATTTAGGAAAAGTACATAATGCTATGGGCCAGTACCGAAGGGCATCATGGTTTCTTGATTCGGCCTATTTTATGATTGAAGAAGAAGGTTTACTTGAAGAAATGGCTGATAATCTTGCGCTTCGCATTGAAACGCAAGAGGTGCTGGGCAATATGAAAGAAGCCCTGAAGATTTCAAAGCAACTTATGGAGGTAAAAGACAGCTTGCTGAATCAGGAAAAAGTTGAAAGCCTTATAGAGATGCAAACAAAATATAAAACGGAAAAAAAGGAGCAATTCATAGCGGTACTGGAGGCTCAAAAGGATCTTCAAGATACAGAAATTCAATTAAACAGACTTTGGATAACTATCCTTATGATTGGCGTGATGCTGGTCATAGTCATTGGACTTATGTTATTCAGCCGGTTCAAATCTGAAAAACGAAACAAAAGAAAAGTGGAAACTTTAATGCAAGAATTGCATCATCGCGTTAAAAATAATCTCCAATTACTTTCGAGCATTTTCAGCCTCCAGTCTCGGGCCATTACTGACAGTGGTGTATTAGAAGCGGTTAAGAGTGGTGAAAATAGAGTCAATGCAATGGCAATTATTCATCAAAAGCTTTATAGAAAAACTGAAGTGGGTCATATAGATGGCAGAGAATATTTTTATGATCTGCTTGGTCAATTAGCTGAGAGTTTTGGTTACGAGTTGAATAATGATAACATTATTGTTGAGATTGGTGACTTTAACATTGACCTTGACAAAGTGATCTCTTTAGGACTCATTGTCAACGAACTTGTAAGTAATTCCTTTAAATATACTTTTTCAAAAGTGTTAAATCCGAAACTGTGCATTCGAATAGAACGGGTTGATGATGATTTGAGGATAGAGATTAAGGACAATGGAAAAGGGTTTAACCGTGAAGAAGTCTCAAGCAACGCTATGGGGCTTAATATTATTGAGACATTAAGCAGACAATTAAGGGCTAAAGTAAAATGGGATACAAACACCGGAGTTACGTTTAATTTGCTAATGAAATTAAATTGAGTAAAATGGATAAGATCAGAGTACTTATTGTAGAAGATGAATTATTAGTTGCTCAGGATTTGAAATTTACACTTGAAGAGCACCGGTTTGATGTAATTGATGTTTTGGATACAGGTGAAGCCGTTTTGAGAAAAATCGATGATGATGCACCTGATCTTATACTGATGGATATTCATTTAGCGGGAGAACTGGATGGAATCGAAACGGCGAGAAAAATAGCTGAGAAAACAGAAATACCTATTATTTATTTGTCTGATTATACGGATCAGACCACCTTTAAAAGGGCTAAGAGTACCTTTCCCGCCACTTATCTTTCAAAACCATTTAAACCAGGGGATGTGCTTCGTTCACTTGAATTGGCATTTTTAAATGTATCGAAGGCTAAAAAGCCTTCTGCCTCAAAACTTTCGGACAAGGTATTTATCAGAATCGATAACAAGGAATCAAAAATGATTTTTTACAAGGAAATCCTTTATCTGGAGGCTGATAGAGCCTATTGCAACATTGTTACTAAAAACAAGAAATACACACTTTCCAATAATATGCGAAAGGTTTTTGATCAGTTTGACAATCCGGATTTTATAAAAATCCATCGCAGTTACATTGTCAATATTGATAACATTACAGGAGTTGAAGGCAATATCTTAAAAATGGGGGAGGGCCATTCCGTGCAAATGAGTCCTAAGAACCGGGAAATGGTTCTGAATAAACTGAACCTGATAAAATGACCTTTGGGAAAAGGATAGTTGGTTATGGGAAATTAGTTTTGGCGAGTTGCGGCTGACAGGCTAAATTAATACACTAAAAATAATCTATGGCTGATAATTACGAATACGATGTTTTCATCTCCTATGCGGTAGAGGATAAGATGTTCGTAACAGAATTGGTTAGCCATCTGGAGAATGCTAATGTGAAAGTGTGGTATTCGGGGCAAGAGTTAAGAGTAGGAAGTAGCATAGAAGAAATTATAAAAAAAGGCCTTAACAAATCGAGGTATGGGGTTACAATTTTAAGTCCTTATTATTTTACCAAAGGTTGGCCACAAAAGGAATTCCATGCACTTTGGGGCAGGAGCGACTCCTTTATCATTCCAGTGTGGCATAACGTCACTATGGAAGAGGTAAAATCATTCGACGCCTTTCTTGCGGATCGATGGGCGATAGAATCTCACCACGGACCTGATTTTGTTTCCAAAGAAATAGTAAATGCCATTAATCAAAAAAACAGCAGTAAGCAATTGACTGCTACTGCGGATAACAAAAGCATTGGACTAACGGCTATTTTAAGTGGGATCTTAGTCCTTCTGTTAGCAATAGGTGTCTGGTATTTCATGATTAGGGATTTGCCTTCTGATAAACTCATTACCGCTACAATTGAAGACCGTGTCAATACTTTCCAGGAAAAGATCAATACGAGTCACGCATCAGAAATGAAAGAACAGGAAGGGGATGCTGCTACCATTAATCAAATTAGTGCATATTATGATCGCTATAATAATTTGAAGGCACAGTATAGAAATGACTATTATTTTAATACAGGTTACCATGCGTATAAATTCAAAAAAAACGTAGAACCTGCACTGGGTAAAGAAATTGATTTGCTTACACCCACCAACCATTATGGCTTCAAATACCCAAATATTTACGTGATTGATTTTAAGCCTGGCCTACCTGCTATGAATGTGAAGTATGTCTTCATCAACACACAGCCTGTAAATTACCAGATACTGGATAAAGAAAAAGAAGATGATAGTACTTATGTCGTGGAAATCAGCTATCAAAATCATATTCGGTATCTCTCCGTTGACCTGACCTATGCTAAGCATCCAAATTGGATAAAACGTCGGCAAACCACTTTTCAGGGATTCTTACCTGCAGAGACCTACCATTTTAAAAAACAGCATGGTGACTGGATTTTTGTGGGTTTGGAATGATAAAACGTCCCTTTAGGAAAGCCTTTAATTAGCTTGGGAAACAAAAATTCTATAGGTCTGGTCAATTAATTACTTTTCTAAAAAGTAAAATCATGAAAAGAATAGAGATTAAATGCATCAAAAAAAATGACAGGAATAGTCCGGTTGAACGTATAAATATCTCTTAAGTCTCCCTGACCCTAATATGCAAAATTTAGTAAAACATTGTCTCCTATTATTCCTGCTGATATCCTGTACCCAAATTCAGACGGAGGCCCAAACCGTTTATGTTACTAAAAAAGGGAACAAATATCACAAAGAAACATGCCACTATCTAAAATATAGCAAATATCCATTAACTCTCTCCAAAGCAAAAGAAAGGGGGTACGAAGCTTGCAAGGTTTGTAAGCCAACTACGAAGACAACCAGCGGAAAAGCGGTTAGTGATAGTACCAAAATCATTGTCTCACCTACACCTAAAAAGGTTGTGAAGGCTGTTCAATGCACAGCCAAGACCAAGTCCACCGGAAACCGTTGCAAACGGATGACTAAAAATGCCAATGGTAAGTGTTGGCAGCATCAGTGATTCGGAAAGTGAATCAGGTCGTAGGGAAAATTTAGTTTAAGATCTGGTTTTGAGTGATTTTCTAAATCAATTACTTATTGACCTTTCATGCTTATTCGGAAACCAAATCTTTTCGTTCGGAAATCTAATTAGCCTGTCTCATCATTAAAAGCAAACTTGCCAAAGTATAATCAATTTTACTAATCATGGGTAAATACTGGGTAAACAACCACACGGATACTAACCCAAATAATGATCATAAAGTTTATAAAGAAGGATGTCCTGTAATGCCTGACAATAAAACATACCTTGATCTTCATAATAATTGCGATAGCGCTTTACGCAAGGCAAGGGCATACTATTCAAGCGTTGATGGATGTATTCAGTGTATTCCGGAATGTCATGATAGATAAACAATGATGAGGTTATCTTTTATAGTCACTTTCTTATTTATCATTCATTTTCTGTCCGGCCAGGAAGCTATCAGCATTTCAGAAGGTACGTTAAAGGTAGGCGGTGTCTCAGAGGAAGTACTATATTTTGGTCTTTCAGAGGGAGATAAACTGGTATTTAATTTTAAGGAGGTAAAAGGGAAAGCGCTCAAAGAAATTGAAATTATTGAACTGCCCGGGGCATCTAAGTTTTTTGCGTACAAAAGTAATTCGATTAAAGATAAATCCATTCAAATTCAAAACACGGGGATTTACAAGCTGTGCTTAAAAAATTCAGCGATAGGCGGCAGAATATGTCAATACAAATTAGCACGTATCCCTGTTGACCCAAATCAAAAATTTAATACCACAGTCTATTGGAAAGAAAAACGAGATACCACCTATTATACCGTACAAGAGGATTATTTAGTATCGAAAGACACTGCTATCGTGGATGTATTAGGTCACAAAATAGAAAGGGTACATTCACAAACGGCTACTAATGGTAGGCCTAATAAATCAATAGTGCAAGTAACTTTGCCTGAGCAAACGGTTTCCTGGTCTTATTATATCGGAGTTGGTGAGGATGCAGAAGCGGTATTTCAAGAAGCTGAGGAAAAGACCATTAAAAGAAAAGGACAATTGCAAGCTGGAGCTCAACTGGCAAGGGGCCTGGCTTCTGGTGATCCGACCGGTTCTCTGGTGTTAGCAAGCGTAGCATTAAGTGGTCTTGCGGAACTTGGTGTTCCTGATAAAGCCGATAATGTTCAATATTGGTTGGCTACCGACTATGACAACGCCCAATTATTTATGCTAGACCAATCATTTTATCAGTTTGAAAAGGGCAACGGCCCTTTATCCTACAAAAGAATGGAAAGCCAAAAGACCGGCACGTTTTACATATGCTTGCTCAATGATAATCTCATGGAGGGTATTGATGTCCATATTAGAATTTCAGCAGTTACAGTGAGAGAAAATTGGGGGAAGAGGCCGGTGAGAAAATTTAAAGTGAAAACCTGGGAGGAACCTTATTTGAGAAATTGATTGAATATAGGGCTTATAAATGTAATAAGAGAAATAAATACAGTTATTGTATTCCATTAAAGTGAATGGAATGGAAATAGACAAATTGATTACCTACGAAAAAGTCATTACTTCTTTGAAAAAGAAGAATAGAAAAAAGCACTTATTATTTGGTAATGGTTTTAGTATGGCCTATGATAATAACATTTTCTCATACAATGCTTTGAGCAAGTTTATTGAGGAGAGTGGAGACCCAATGGTTCGAAATTTATTTGAAAGATTAAATACAAAGAATTTTGAGCTAATAATGCAGCAACTTGACAATTTCTGTGAAATCGCTGATCTATTTAGTAAGGAGAAAGCTTTAGTTCCTAAAATTAAAGCAGTTAGTGAACAACTTAAGAATAGTTTAATTGAAGCGGTTAAAGAATTACATCCCGAACACGTATTTGAAATTCCGGAAGAAAAAAGCAAATCTTGTATCAGGTTTATACAAGAGTATCTATCAAATGATGGGCTGGTTTTTTCAACTAATTATGACCTTTTACTTTATTGGGTCCTAATGAGAAATGGTGCTCAAAATGCTATAGATGGATTTGGCAGAGACTTGGAGACTGATATAAATAATGGATCATACGTTGAACCAGAAGATTTAAAGTATTCTGAATTAAGGTGGGGGAAATATAAAAGAAAACAAAACGTATTTCATCTTCACGGAACGTTACCAATATTCGATACCGGAATTAATATTATCAAAGTTGAATACGACACAGAGCACTACATTCTTCAAAATGTAAAAGATAGAATTGACAAAAAAGAATATCCAATTTTTGTAACGGCAGGCAACGGCAAAGAGAAATTAACTCACATTATGCATAACAAGTATTTAACTTACTGTTATGAGCAGCTATGTGACATTCAGGGTTCTTTAGTGACTTTTGGCTTCAATTTCGGGGAATATGATAGTCATATCATAGATGGAATAAACATTGCTGCTAAAATGGGGAAAAAAATACCTAATAAACTCTGGAGTGTTTATGTAGGGGTTTACTCGGACGAAAACTTAGAATACATCAATGAGATTAAGGGAAAATTCAAATGCAAGGTAATACCGTACAATGCTCGCACTGCAAATATTTGGGACAATTAATGATATAAAACAACGGCTAAAAATCATTGACACCTCTTGGAATGGCAACACTTTTTAAGCGAGAAAAAAGCACACACTTGAGAAATAACCAAAGTTGAATTCTATGACAGCAATTTTAGGATTTTTATACCTCGGACTCTTCATCGTATTTATCGTAGGGCTTGTAAAACCTGCACTGGTACTTAGATGGTCAAATAAACCAACTCGACTTAAGGTTTTTGGATATTGGATACTTGCGGCTTTTCTGGTGGGTATGTTAGGAATTGCTACAGAAAATGATGAAGACAAAGCAAAGTCTAGAATCGAAAGAGCTCTAACTGCTATTGAAGAAGAAAATTACGAAAATGCTATTTCAAGTTTAGAAAAAATAGACGAAGAAAACCCATTTTTTCCGGAAGCTCAAGAACTACTGCATAGAGCCGATAGTTTAAATAGAATAAGTGAAGAAGAAAGGCAACTTGCAAAAGAAGCTGAAGCCAAAAGAGCAGTCGAAGAAGGAAGGCTAAAACAAAAGGAACAGCTTGAAAGAGAATTAGCTGCTATAGATAATGGCGTGAATTTTTCAGGATATCGTGGTACCATTGAATCCTTACAAATGGAACTCATTCTTTTTGGAACTTGGGCAGATATCATAACAAAAGGTGAAAATTCAGACGATCTCGAAATTCAGTCACTTGCTAAACGATTAAGGGTCAAGGTAATAAGGTTACAATTAAGAGAATTTCCAAAACTAAGAGACGAATACGCAAAAGTTGCAAACCAAAAAATGTGGGAAAATGATATTGATGTCTATGCTAGTGGAACAGGTAACAGATACATTAACTTCACAGGAGGAATATTTGCTGCAAACAAGAACAAAAAAGATTTTCAAGAACAAATTGACGAGGTTTTGACATTGTTTCGCTTTAAACAAGCCAGATACAGATGGTACAAAGAAGCTGATGAATACACTTACTGGACAATGTACAAAGGTAAAGACTCTGATCTTATAAGCTTCAATTAATTCTTAAAAAAGAAATGTATAAGTCCAATATTTGGACGGGTTACGAGTTTCAGGTTGCAGGTAACAGATTGTTATGATGTTTGATTTGGGGACAAGAGGATTGACTATAAAATAATTGTCAACTGTCCACTTTCAATTGTCAATTTCTCTCAGTTGATGAAAAAAATTGTACTCGTTTAATTGCATCAGTCTTAGAATACAGGTTACACCACAACTATTCCCATCAACACAAAAATAGACTAACATGAAACTTGAATTAATTCTTGACAAACTAAACTCATTCGAAAAGAACAGCTTTTTGAATATTATTGACGACATCAGGAAAAACCCAAAGAATGTCAGGAAAGTAGACAAAATACTTGATGCCGAAACCAACCCAGACCTTAAAAATGTTGACAGCATTAACGTTGCCAAAGTATTTAATCTGATACAGGATGAATTTGCTGAATATGTAAGAAAGGAATTTGTTAACACCACATCTCAACTTGATATTTTAACTGATATCATCATCAGGGACGGCAATTGTATAATGAAACAAGACTGGTTCTCCCGCCTTTATGATGCGGAACTCAAAAAGATTGAAAAAAAAGTGAAAGCCCTGGAAAAGTCATTTGAGAGCGATAAATCGGGTGTGGAAGAACAGAGAAAAAGAGATTACAAAATTTATAAAGAGTGCCTGCAAACAGCATATTTAAATGATGACGAAAAACAATTTGACAGAAAAATCACTCCAGACGAATTATCGATTTTATTGAGACTATCCAGTCAACTTGAGCTTTCTCAAGAAGAAATTAAGCTGATCAATTACATTATAGTACCTATTGAAAAACAGCCTATCGACAGTGTTATTAATGAACTGAAAAATGTTGGCGTCCTTTTCTACTCCAAGAAGCACAACACCATTTATATTGCAGATGAAGTCGTTAGGGTTCTGAGACAAGTAAGAGGTAAAGAAGTTGCTGACAAATTCTTCAGAAGAGTGCTTCGATTATTTCGGGAGCCACAAATCAATCTTATATGCAAAAAACACAACATTGATTGGCGACAAGCTTATGAGCAAAAAATCAAAGAAATTATCAATGAAGGTATTTCATTTTCGAGTGTTTTGAGCAATGACCTTTTCAAAGAAGGTATTAAAGTTACCGATAAAAAGAAAGCCATTAATGACCTTTGTGACAAAGGACTTGGCATTTCTCCGGCACTTAAAGGTGCTGCACTTGAAGACAAAATTGGCAACCTCATTAAATATTTTGAAGATGTGGAAAAAGACGAGAAAGTAGGAATCTCGATTGACGGCTATGAGAAATTACTTTTAGATATGTCCGGGACACTTTCGAAATTGAACGTACAAATCAAAGACGAATTCGAGCTGCAACCGGAATATGTTCTCAGCGGTGCTTTACTACTCGACTATAACATAAAACCAAGAGATGTCCTCGAAATTATCTCAACCAATGACCTTGAAAACTTCTGTAAGAAAAGAGAAATTAAAACAAGGGGCAATCTTATAGCTAACATCTTGGATGCCTATAAGGACAGTGAAAACCTTTACCTTGAAAACTATGAGAACATTGGCTTTAGGAATCTTACGGCTCTCAAAGAAAATGACATAAGATTAAAAGAAGGTGAATTGGGAATAAAGTTTGAAAATATGACCAAATCCATTTTCGGCAAACTAGGCTTCAATGTGGATGAGAATCTTCGCAAAAAACTCAATACCAAAAAGGATAAAATTGATATTCTTCTTAATCTTGGTAATAATGACTTAATATTAGTAGAGTGCAAAACCGTCAAGGAAAGCGGCTATAATAAATTTAGTTCAGTATCTCGCCAATTAAAAGCATATGCCAACCTGGCAGAATCTCATCAATTCAAAATCGTTAAGTCACTACTTGTTGCACCGGAATTCTCTGATGACTTTGTAAGTGACACTGAACTGGAAACGGAATTGAATTTGTCTCTTATCACAGCATCATCTCTTATTAATATCCTTAAAGGGTTTAAGAAGTCAAAACGTAAGGGTTTCCCACATGTTTTACTTATGAGAGATGTATTAATTCAAGAAGATAGAATTTTGAAAGCAATCAAAAAATAAAAGCATCACTTTGGTTATAATGGCTAAAAAAATGTGGGAAGCAACAGTTTAGAAAGTAAAATGCCCACCACAAGTGTGACCAGGGCAAAGTCTACGGTGCCCATTTTGCCTGGTCACACTTGTGGTGGGCATTGTCTTATCCCTTGGCAGGGTGGCTGGGTCAAAGCTTTGCTTTCGATAATTTTGGCATTGCAGGGGGAATTGCTTTAGTGTTCTTTGCCGTGTTATTAATGATTTATAAAATAAAAAGGTGAGATTTCAAACAAGATAACATAGAAGTAAAGTTCAGCCCGAATAGGTAATGAAGATTGACCCGGCCCCTGCAATAAATAAATTTTAGTCTTTGCCATTTGAAATCAATCGATACACACATGGTATAACAATCAAATTCAGTAACGTTGCAGAAAGCAACCCACCCAAAATGACCACTGCCATCGGGCTTTGAATTTCATTGCCCGGCTCACCACCTTTTAAAGCTAAAGGTATCAGGGCAAGTCCGGTTGTGAAAGCTGTCATAAGTATCGGGTTTAACCTGTCTGAGGCTCCCGTTTTGAGTAATTCAAAACCTTGCAAACCTTCTTTCTTTAAATCTTCATAGCGAGACACCAACAAAATCCCGTTTCGGGTGGCAATACCAAACAAACTGATGAAGCCAATAGTCACCGCTATGCTGATAATACCCGATGTGAAATACACAATCAAAATGCCACCTATGAGGGCCAAGGGAAGATTTATAAGCACGACGAAAGAAAGTTTCACATCCTTGAACTCAAAATACAGCAACAGAAAAATAACCAGAATAGCTACTATCGCAGTGATCAGGAGTAATTGAGAAGCCTTGGCTTCACTTTCAAACTGGCCACCATACGCTACACGGTAACCTTCGGGGATTGTAATGCCGGTAGCAACAGATTCCTGTATTTCATTCACCACACTTCGTAAATCACGCCCCTGCACATTGGCCGCTACCACAATTTTACGTTGCACATTTTCACGACTGATGGTATTGGGGCTACTTACTGACGCCACAGTTGCTAACTGTTCCAGTGGAATCTGACCATTATCGGGCAGACTAATCAAGGCCGTTTCGATATTTTCCATATGGTTACGTGAAGCCTGGCGAAAACGCACGATCAGGTCAAAATATTGCTGCCCTTCATAGATCTCGCCAGCCTTTTCACCTGCAAAAGCTATATCCACCTGTCTCATCAAATCGCCTACTGTTATCCCATAAGCTGCCAGCATTTGCCGCCTGGGAGTAATGCGTAATTGCGGTACTTCTATTTGTTGATCAACGGCTACATCAGCAATACCGTCAATGGATTTGATATTGGTTTCTATACTTTTGCCAATCTCAAACAAACGTTGCAAATCATCTCCAAAGATCTTAATGGCGATATTGGCCCGCGTGCCTGAAAGCATGTGGTCGATCCGGTGTGCAATGGGTTGGCCCAAAGTAATATTCACTCCCGGAACAATACTTAGTTTGGCTCTCACTTCCTTGAAAAATTCCTCTTTCGTTTTGCCATTGAGGGTAAAAGGCACATCAATTTCTGCGGCATTAACACCCTGGGCATGTTCATCCAGTTCGGCACGTCCCGTTCTTCGGCTCACCACGCCTACTTCAGGCATTTCCAGCAACAGCTTTTCAATCAATTGGCCGTGCTTGTTGCTTTCTTCCAGTGACATACCCGGCACACCCACTGCGCTAATGACTAAAGAACCTTCATTAAACTCAGGCAAGAAGCTCCTTCCTAATTGGGTAAGCAAAACCAGACTGGCTATAAAAGTAGCGATCGTTAAACCAATAATGGATTTAGGCACTCGCAAGGCCCGTTCCAGCACATAACCATATCGTTTTTGCAGCCATCGTTCCACCCAGGTACCCTTTGCCTGTTTAGACAACACTTTTTCACTTTTCAGCCAATAAGAACACAATACAGGGGTAACTGTAATTGCCACAATCAGGGAAGTCAACACAGAGGTAATGAAAGCAATACCTAAAGGTTGAAGTAAACGACCTTCCATACCGCTCAGGAAAAACAGCGGAACAAAAGATACAATGATGATCAGCGTGGCAATGATAATCGAACTCCTGATTTCAATTGAAGCGTCTTTTACAACTGTCAAAACAGGCAATCGCTCTTCCCGGGGTTTGCGAATATTTTCCCGCAAGCGCTTAAATACGTTTTCAACATCGATAATGGCATCATCTACCAATGCCCCAATGGCAATAGCCATACCGCCCAAACTCATGGTGTTGATGGTATAATCCAACAGCATCAGCACAATGACCGAAACCAATAAAGAAATTGGGATGGCCAAGAGAGAAATAGCTGTGGTGCGCCAATTCATCAGGAAGATGAACAACACGATGACTACAAAGAAAGCGCCTTCCAGCAAGGTCTCATTTAGATTCCTGACAGCAGCTTCAATGAAGTTGGCCTGACGGAAAATATGGCTTTTGATTTCCACACTTTCAGGAAGCGTATTGTTTAAATCCGCAATGGCCGCATCCAAACGCCCGGTCAGTTCCAGGGTGTTCACATCCGGCTGCTTGGAAATGGTCAATATTACCGCTGATGAGCCATTCAGCGAACCATCACCAATTTTGTCAGCCGCACCGACCCGGACAGAAGCAACATCTTTAATCTTGATAGTTTGTCCATTGACCTGCTTTAATACGGCTTCTTCCAGGTGCTCTATCGAGTAAGCACGTCCACTTCCTTTGATGATGTATTGATTACCGTATTCATTGAGAAAACCACCGGGAGCATTGGCGTTGCTTTCCCGAACCTTTTTGAGCAATTCACCTAAACTGACATTGTAGTATTTCAGCTTTTCAGGATGGGCAAATACCTGGTATTGCTTATAATCACCGCCAATTACAATCACATTGGCTATGCCGCTGATGGATTTGATTCTTGGGCGAATGGTCCAGTCAGACCATGTCCTGAGTTCCATGGGTGACAAACTGTCAGACGTCACGCCTAGTAACATTACCTCCCCCATAATGGAAGAAATAGGAGCCAAAGTGGGCGTCCCCACCCCGGTGGGCAGGTTTTCACGTACCATCGGGATGCGTTCGCTTACAATCTGTCGTGCCCTGTAAATATCCGTTCCCCATTCAAATTCCACCCAAACGATAGAAATTCCTGCCGCTGATGAGGAACGTATTCTTCGCACATTGGGTGAACCATTCATAGCAGTTTCCAACTGATAAGTCACCAGTTTTTCCACTTCCTCCGATTCCATGCCATGGGCTTCTGTCAATATGGTCACTGTTGGCGCCGTGAGATCAGGGAATACATCTACATTCATATTTCTGGCAATGTACAATCCGGTCAGACTCAGCAAAACAGCCCCCACAAGCACCATCAACCGGTTTTGCAGCGATATAGACAAAATCTTATTCAACATAATACGAACCGTTTAATGGGCATGACCATGAGCAGGGACCTGACCTGACATAGAAGCCATTTTCACCTGATAAGCCCCTTTGGTAACGACTACTTCTCCCGCAGCCAAACCTTGCCGAACTTCAACTTCGCTTCCGTTTCGTTTGCCAAGGATTACATTTCTTCTTTCGAAACTTTCACCGGAAAGCTGAACAATAACAGCGTAGCTTCCATAAGCTTCCAACAACGCTGACACAGGTATCACCGGTGCTTTCGACGGATTTCCCATGGCAAGCTGTACTTCGGTAAAACTTCCTTCGGGCATTTCAACGGCTTCATTCACATGGGCAAATACAGATAGAAGCGGCTTATGGGCTTCCACCTCTTTTCCGACTGAAAGAATGGAACCACCGTACTTATTCAGGCTCGACCAAACCCCTGATTCAGGCTGATACCAAATGTCCCGGATACTGCCTAATTGAGCGGCATAGGCCGGGCTTACCAGTGTTTCCAACAGACTGGATCGATGACTTGTGATGGTCACAAGGGCAGCTCCCTCCGCTACAAAACCACCATTTGCAACCGAGATAGATTTTATATACCCATCAAATGGCACAACCACCTGCTTTTCGCCTGCTGAATATCCGGTGTTTAAAGTTTCATAGCTGGTTTTGGCTATCCTGTATTTCTGCTCTATCCTTTCAAACGCTGCTTTTGAAACAATCTTAGATTGATACAACTCCTTCTTTCGCTCGTATTCTGATTTGGCCCGGTCAAATTCAGCTTTGGCTTTTTGAATTTCAGCGCTTAAGTTATTGGATGTTAACCCTGTGCTACTTATGGCCAGGAGTACTTGTCCTTTTTTGACTTTGCTGCCTTCGGTCAGATTTCCTTTCTTAAATGAAACACTACCATTGGCGGTTGCTACAAGCGTTTGGTAATCCGACGGGGCCACTTTCCAAATCCCCGATGTAGGAATAATCTCGAAAACCTCCTTCTCAACTACACGCGCGGTTTGAAATTCAATCTTCCATGCCTGCTCTTTCAAAAAGCTAATCGCATGGCCATCTTCTTCATCGGTTCCAAGGGTTTTTTCAGCCTCTTCCGGTGAAGCAAACACCAGAACATCTTTGATCTCGATCCTATCAGTAAATGAAGGTGTTTTAATGTCAAATACCAATTGATAAACACCAGCCTCTTTAGGTTGTAACGATGGTGTGAATATTCCGGGAGAGACCACAGCTTCCACCGTGTGCCGGATTCCTTTATCACCTTTAATCAGGCTTACGGTGACTGTTCCTTCCGGCACAGGCCGGTGTCCATCCAAAACTGTAAAATGAGCGGCAAAACGGCTTGTTTGTCCTACAGTCAACGCGGAAAACTCCACAAACAATTCTGTCTTTTCTGTCCAGATGGTAGTGTCTACAACAGGTATTCCATCTTCCGCATGAGAATGCCCTCCATTCGTATTATGCTCATGACCATGCTCTCCGGTTGATTGACAGGAAGCTACAGCCAAAGCGATTAGTATGATTAAACATCGCATCTGCTTTTAATTTAGTGATTGTGGTGTGTACTACCATCCTCATGGGTGTGCGTGGCGTCAGCATCTATCTTCGTGGAATCACCTGAAACAGTAAATTCTTCCTGTTCATGGTGGTCACTTTCATCGTGATCGTGCCCGTGACCTTCGGCACCCTCATCATGAACATGATCATGTTCCTCAGTCCCGTGTTCATGTCCATGATCACGCGCTGATTTTTTGTTCGAACATGCCACTGTGAATAGCATCGTTAATGCGATAAGGATATTTAAGATTTTCATAGTTTCTTTTCTTTAAATGTTTACAATCGATGTTTTAAGATTTCCGCTTTTAGTTGATTGAGTTGTTTTTCCATTTCGAGCATGGAATCATAAGCCTGCCGGTAAAACTGCAATTCAAGGTAGTACTCCATGTATGAGATTTCACCGAGTTCATATGCCCGGAGCAACAAAGCATCACTGTTCATGCCGCCGAGTGTAGCCTGGTATTCCTGAAATTTGTCCAGCAGGATTTGATAATTATTATACTGCTTTTCAAAACCGGCATAAGCAACCATCGTCCTGGCACCGCCATAGGTTTGTCGATACGCAAGATTTGTTTGAGCAGCTTTCACTTTGTTCCGGTTATGCCATAAGGGGATGGAAATACCGGCATATAATCCGGAAAAATTGGAGCCCGCAACACCCTGATAATTATATCCGGCAGTCAGATCAGGCAGGGATTTGTTTTTGGATAACCTGAGCTGTTTCATGGCAACTTTTTCCTGTTGCCTTAGTGCTTGCAGAGCAGGGTCACTGGCCAGCTTGTCTTGCCAAATGCTATCCCTGGTTGCCATACTTAAACCATTGAAGTACGCTGCCTGAGCAAATTCAATAGCTACCCCGCCATTGAGTGTTTGCAGCAAAAAGAGCAAATTTCGCTTATCGTTCTCAATCTGCTGTACTTTAAACTGTTCTTGCATCCAGGCTATTTTGGCCTTGTTCAACGCCAAAATGCCCACCTCTTTTTTTTCAAACAATTCCCCTGCCTGGTCGAATACTGTTTTAGCCTGCTGCATTCGCAGTTGCTCCACACGCAACCGCTTATTAAGAAATACCAGATCGTGACAGTATTTTTGGGCCTTCAGCAATATTTCCTGACGTTTGGTGGCATATTCGAGTGCCAATTGTCCATGCTGTGCCTCAATCAGATTACTCCGGGCCCTATACACCGTAGGAAATTCAAAGGACTGGCTCACCTGAAACTCAGAATAATCACCGGTGCTATGATCCCCGAAAGGCAGGTAAAAAGTCTCTACCTGCGGATCGGCTAAATTGTTTCCGGATTTCAGTTCAAATTGCCTGCTTTCCATCAGTGATGTAAAAGCCTTCAGTTCCTTATTGTTTTGTTCGATTTCCTGCAATACCCTTGCTACATCGGTCGTCTGAGCATTAAGCCCGATCAACAGCAGGCAAGTGCTGAAAACCAATCCTAATATTTTGTACATTTCAACTTATTTTAGGATGAATCGATAAAATCTTACGGAGCATTATCCGCAAGTAAGTGGCGATGGTGCACCTGATAAAAAATGATTATCCTAAAACAGGGGGACCCCGTAAAGAGTGAGTGAAAAGAAATGGATTGCTACAGAATAGCTCTTGAAATAAGGAAAATCTATGCAAACTTTGATTTACCGGGCAAAGAACTAATCGCTTAGTTCCCCGGACCCCTGCAATTGACAGGATTTTTACTTTAGATAATTGAGAATTATCCGTTGCAAGGTGAGCAAATTGATGTGTGTGAAAAGCGTGTGCATGAATCTTTAGTAGCAATGAAAATAAAAAATCTTCACCCTGTTCACCAGACTTGTTTTCAACCGGGTGATGATGACTGTGTTCATGACCATGATGGTGGTGTTCTGTCGAACCTGAAATCACTTCATGGCCTTCATGCAGATGATGGACATGCGGTACGGCATTATGAAGCATCATTACGCTAATGATGATCAATAAAAACATTGCCTTTATTTGTTTATGCACATCCATTGGTTGCAAAATTACTGAATTTGAATTGATTTTCATATAAAGGATTGATATTAACCAATTCATAGTAAAACATTTCGATAGCGTCTTCATCTCAACACTTTTCTTTCTCACGACGTAATTGAGCTGGTTAGAAAAATTTTAAATCTTAAGTTTCATAACGAGGTTTTCACAAAGTTCCGTCAATTCATCACTATCCAGGTTCATTTCTTTTTCAATCCAAAGTGAAACAATGGCCGTAATAACCGGATAATTATGTAAAAGTGGCCCCTTTCTTTATTTGTTTTCACCATTCATCGGTTTTAGCAAGTGTGATGCTAGTTCTTTTACCTCATTGGCGTATTCACCTTCAACTCTTAACTCTGTATCTCCGGTAGTGTAGGTCAATCCACAAACTAAACGATACATTGACCTTTTGTGTCAGCACGTGTTCCCTTATCAATTAGTCTTCCGGAAGACAGACATTTATAAATCTTCTTTCTGTTTCCCATATTATTCAATAGGCATAATTATTAATATTTTCATAACTTACAATTCGAAGAATTTTTTTCCAGGGATCATGTCAAGAATTGTTTTTGATGAAGCAAAATTAGTTGAACAGATTATCGATGGTGATGAAGAAGCTTTTAAAAAGCTTTACCTGAAGTATATAGATCAAATATATAACTTTGTCTTAAGTATATGCAAATCTCCTGAACTTTCGTCAGATGTGTGCCATGAAGTTTTTGTGAAAGTATGGAGTTTGAGAGAAAAATTGATTTCTGAGCATTCTTTTAAGTCATTTTTATTTACAATTGCTAAAAACCATGTGCTGAATGTTATTAAGAGAGCATCAAAACAACGTGAGATTTATTACCAAATCAAGCGTAATATGGATCATAGTCAGCAACGGTTTGTAGAAGAAGAATTCTTATACTCAGAGTTAAGCGACCTTGTCAATAGTGCGATTGATATCTTGCCTCCACAGCGGAGGAAAATCTATGAATTATCGAGGATTGAGGGATTAACACACCATGAAATTGCAGAAAAAATGGGTATTAGCAAAGGTACTGTTAACGTACATTTAGTTAAGGCCCTGAAAGCATTGAAAAACTATTTAGCAGCTAATGGCTATGTCTTGGAATTATCTGTGCTTATTTTTTTAACCTGCATTGAAACTTACTAATCTGTTAACCTAATCCTACCCATTTACAGGAGCATATAGTCCATTTATAATTTACCTGTCCGCTGTCAATGCATTTAAAATCACCAAAGTTCAGTGATTTTATAGCATCCAAAATATAGCATGGAAGCTATATGGTCAACTACGTAAGTCCTGCCGGGAAAGAAAATATTGATTTTTGGATCATTGATTTTGCCGTGAAGAAGATTTTTTTGATCGTACGGTATATATCTCTATTTGGTTAATTGTATTAATAGTGATTTAAACCAAAACAATGAAGTAATACAGTCATGAGGAAAGCTGAAATAAAAAAACTTTTGGAAAAATATATTGAAGGAAACCTGAATAAAGATGAATTTCAAAAAGTTAACCACTTTCTGAAGAATGGTTTACATAGTGAAATTTGGGAAGAAGTAATCAATGATCAATCATTGCCTGATCCCGGCGATAGACTGGATGATATTTCAAAATACAATTTATTAAATAGAATAATACATTCTAATAGAAAGTCTTTTCACAAGTGGGTTAGAGTACAGTCTGTGATCAATTATGCTGCGGTTTTAGTAATGATTGTAGGACTATCCTGGTCACTTTATCATCATTCGTCCCAACAGCAAAATGACCGCTCATTGGATGTAGCATATGTAGAAAAAATTAATGAGAAGGGCAGAAAAACAACATTTAACCTGCCTGATGGGACCATAGTAAAATTAAATTCCAGTTCGAAATTTAAGTTTCCGTTGTATTTCTCCGGAAACAAACGTGAGGTGATGTTGGAAGGAGAAGCATTTTTTGAAGTGGTCAGGGATGAATCTAACCCCTTTATTATTCGATCCGGAAATATCATAACAACAGTTCTGGGAACTTCCTTTAATATTAAAGCACATCAGGAATCTGACAACATCCAGGTAGCCGTGGTATCCGGAAAGGTTAAAGTTGAATCCATATCCGAAAATTCCGAAGCGGGAAATGAAAAAAGTGTGCTTTTAACACAAAATAAAAAGGCCGTCTATGAGAAAAACAAAGCGTCACTTACCACCTCAATTTTGGAGGAAGAAGACATTGCCTGGAAAGATGGTATAATTCTGTTTAAGAATGCCAATGAGGCTGATGTAGTGAGGAAATTAGAGGAGTGGTATAATGTACGGTTTTCGATACAAAATCAAGGTAACGAAAACTGGGATTTGACCGCCAAATTTAAAAATGAAACTCTTGAACATACATTGAGGGTCATAGGTCACCAAATAGGTTTTACATTCAGTATTGAGGAAAAAAACGTGTCTATTAAATATCAATAAAGCGAAACTAAATAAGCGCCTATGAGAATGGTTTAATCAAAAAAAACAGCAATGCTCAAGGAGCATTGCTGAACATGCCTTTCTCTCTATAGAAATACAAAGTTTGCAGCTATAACATTTCATGTAGAAGAGAATTTTTTAATGTAAGGTTTACATCAAAACAAAGTAAAGTTATGAAAAATAAAATTCTACTATGTAAGAAAATATTATTGTATTCATCTTTTGGCTTGATTTCGCAACTGATCTTTTGTAGCCTCCTTTTTGCCGCTGAGGCAACCATTGCTCAAAAAGTTGTTAGTGTCAAAGAGATTAAAATCAATCTGAAATTCAAAGCGAATAGTATAATTTCTGTTATGGAGGAAATTGAAAATGAAACAGATTATACTTTTGTGTATACAAAACGTCAACTTGACGATAATATCATCATCAATGGTGTTTATGAGGGCATCTCATTATATGAGGTGCTTATGGATATTTCGCACCAGTCAAATCTTGCTTTCCAACAATTCAATAATAACATAACTGTTAAAAACATCAAAAAGACCCATGTAAAACAATTGGCACCCAATGTTGAAATTCTTCAGGTAACAACAGTAACCGGTAAAGTAACTGATGAGAATAGTGAAGGCTTAGCAGGAGTAAATGTCATCGTGAAAGGAACTGGCCAGGGCACAGTTACTGATGTGGAAGGTAACTATTCGCTGGAAGTGCCAGGAGTGGAATCTGTGTTGGTATTTAGTTCTATAGGTTATATTAAGGAGGAGGTTACAGTGGGTACGCAATCAATTATTAATGTCAGTTTGGTTCCTGATGTTGCATCATTAGAAGAAATTGTGGTAGTCGGATATGGGACAACGAAAAAGGCTTCATCGACAGTGGCGGTTTCGGCAGTTGACGCCGAAGAATTCAGCGAAATACCTACTTCAAACCTGTCAAATGTACTGGCAGGCCGTCTTTCAGGCACTCAGTTTACTGCGGCTTCCGGTGTGCCCGGCATGTCTTCTGACCTGGTAGTCAGGGGGACAGCTTCTTGGAACGCAGGTAGTGTTGTCTATGTTATTGATGGTGTTGTAAGGGACAAAGTAAGTTTCGACGCATTGGACCCGAATGAAGTAGAAAATATTTCTGTTCTTAAAGATGCGGCAGCGGCAGCTATTTATGGTGCCCGCGCTACTAATGGGGTCATCTTAGTTACAACCAAAATGGGGAAAACGGGCAAATTATCAGTGAATTTTAATACTGTCCATGGCGTATCACGTATTGCAGAATTTCCTGCCTATATGGGTATGCAGGAAGCTATTGATCTTCAACAGGATGTATTCAATAGTATTGGAGATGATGAAGAAGCGTGGTTATTGGAAAATAATCCGGACGGGCGTAACTTATTTAATGCCGTATACGAAGATCCTGCCACCAGCAGGTATGCCTTGAACATAACCGGAGGTTCGGAGGCGTTGACTTATTTACTTTCCGGTTCTTACTATAAAGAAAGTGGTTTTGTTTCCTCCTTAGGATTCGACAAATACAATATCCGTGGTAAAATAAATGCAAATCTTACTGACAACTTATCGGTTGGCTTAAATCTCAGTTTAAATAATGGTGTGAGAGACAGTTACAATGCTACGTTCGATGACGTCAACACACGTTTCCTATCACTGGGCTCTTTGTTAAACTGGGATCCGTTTGTTCCTGCCTATATTGATGGAAAACCTGTCCATTCGGGCTGGGTAGCGAATCTCCCCGAGCTTTTAACAAACAGTGGCTATTCGGAAAACACCAACCAGCAAATTGATGCACTGTTGAATATTGAGTATAAAGTACCTATGGTTGAAGGCCTTGTATTAAAAAGCTTCTTTAGTAGAAACATCAACAATAATTATACAAAGTCTTTTGCTAAACAACACACGGTCTATACTTTCAGAAGAACAGGTACCAATGGCCTGATCTTTACCGATGAGGTCACAGGATCTTTGCAAAGTAGTGATCCTGCCAGGGAATATATTAGTAATGCATCTTCAAGAACCAATTCATATCAACTAAATGCGCAGATCTCTTATGACCGCACATTTGGTGACCATCATATCAGCGCCGATGCTGTATATGAGCAATACGATTTTTCTGCCGCTTCTTTTTCCGCTGTCAGGTATAATTTCCCGTTGTTCCCCAAAGACCAGTTCTTTGCGGCCAGTGGTGACAGTGAAGATTGGAGTACGGGAGGATCAGAAGCTGAAGACGCGAGATTGTCATATATTTTCAGGGCTTCATACGACTACGCCGGAAAATATTTTATTACGGCTTCCCTGCGTCGCGATGGTTCTATTAAATTCGCCCCTGACCAAAGATTTGGGAATTTCCCCTCAGTATCTGCAGCCTGGCTCATTTCAAATGAAGGTTTTTATAATAACTCGAAATTGGCTGAAACCATCGATTTCCTTAAACTCAGGTTTTCGTATGGCAGCACGGGCAACGATGCCATTGGTGGCTGGGCATGGATTGAACAATATAATGTAGGCGGTAATTATTTTATAGGTACTAATGGTACTTTGGCCCCACGGGTAAGCTACGGTGGCATCCCAAATCCGAATTTGACGTGGGAAAAATCAAATTCATACAATATAGGCCTGGATATGGAAATGTTCAGGGGCCGTGTAAATTTTACAGTTGAAGCATGGCATAGGCATACATTCGATATTTTGGGCGGACGGATTCTGGCAATCCCCGCTGGGTTTGGTGGTCCGCTACCTGCAGAAAACTATGGTGTTGTTAATTCGAAAGGATTAGAAATTGATCTGGGGTACAATGGTTCCATTGGTAAAGACTTTACCTTTCTTGTGAAAGGCAATTTCACTTATAACACGACTGAAGTCGAATTAAGGGATGTAGCTGCCAATACACAGGAAATCGATGATCCGAATGGAAAAACATTATCCAGATACATCGGGTATGAGTTTGAAAAAATATTAAGAACACAAGCCGATATCGATGCTTTGCCTGAGGGATTTATACATTTTGGAGCTCCTCCTGCCTTGGGTAGCGCTAAATTTGCCGATTTGAGCGGCCCCGAAGGTATTCCCGACGGAAGAGTAGACGTCTATGACAGGGTCGAGCTCAGCGATCATTTCGGGGTCAATGCCGCACCCATCGCATTTGGGCTAACGCTTAATATGAATTACAAAGGGTTTTTTCTTGAATCGTTGTTTGCAGGTATGGCCGGTTATGAAAAAAGTTTCAGCTCAGGTTGGGTAGATGGCAGGAATATCGCTCCGGGTATGTTAAGGCTATCTCCTTACTACAGGGATTATTGGTCTGCGGATAATCCTGACGGTTCGATGCCTGCTTTACATAATTGGGGGGCACCTCAGTCATACAGTTATGTGCAATCTTCATCCTTAAATGTATGGAGTGTAGGATTTGTCCGGTTGAGAAACCTAAGTATCGGGTATGATATTCCTTCGACGTTAGCAAATAAAATTGGTCTCAGAAGAGCAAGAATATTCGCTTTAGGTACAAATTTGTTAACACTCACCGGTTATGAAATGGGAGATCCGGAGTTGAGTAACGAAGCCGCTTATCCATTGATGTCGACTTATTCACTGGGGCTTACTATCGGATTATAAATCATTCAAAATTTACAATAAGATGAGAAAATCAGATAATACAATAATCTTAGTTATTTCTGCGCTGACAATTTTTCTTTCCGCCTGCAATGAAATTTTAGATAAAGAAAATCTTACGGGAATAAACCCTTCGGATATTTACAGTAATGAGGCGCTTTCGGGTGCGTATGTCAACGATTTGTATGCCAGGCTAATGCCTGGTAATCCCGGCGGTACCGGTAATAATACGGACGAAGGAGTGGCACATAATAGAGCTACGAATGAATGGCTGACAGGCACAGCTACCTTCGATTCTTATAACATATATAATTCTTCCTACGCAAACATTCGCTTAATAAACCAATTCTTAGACAATATCGATGATGCTACATTTGATCCCGCTATCATAGATGAATTGAAGGGGCAGGCATTATTCTGGAGGGCATGGGTTTATTACAATTTGGTTAAGAGTTATGGGGGAGTTCCGTTGATCCTGATTTCTCAGGTACCAACATCCGATCTGGAGGAATTATCTGTTGAGAGAAGTAAAACCTCAATATGTGTGGCACAGATCATTCAGGACTTAGACGATGCGATCAACCTATTACCTTCATCCTGGACAGGTGAAGATGTAGGACGTATTGATAAAGGCGTGGCAATGGCTTTTAAAGGAAGAGTACTGTTGTTTTTTGCCAGTCCTCTGTTTGATGGCCTGGGAGGTGTGGCATCGTGGCAAATAGCATATGAGGCGAATAGAGCGGCTAAAGACTTTTTAGTCGAACAGGGAAAAGGTTTATATAGTCCTTATAAGGATATTTGGGATGTTGAATTAAACATAGAACATGTGATGATAAGACGGTTTAACTTCCCACAATCGTATTATAGCCAGGCAGGTGTGATCCCGCTTACCTGGTCGAGTGGCAATGCCGGACAAGATAAACCTTCTCTGGAACTGGTGAATGCTTTCCCAATGAAAGATGGTTCGGCCTGGGATCCGGCAACAATGTCGCTCGACACTTTGTGGAGATACCGCGATGATCGGTTTTATGCAAACATTTACTACAACGGTTCACCCAATCAATATGTTCAGGGGATGAGAGATGACGAGTCATTTTTATGGACCTATTATGAAGAAATAGAGGATTTAAATGGTCCGACAGGCATAATAGGCACTTATAATCCGATAACAGATGAAGTCGGAAACCCTTCTGCTTCCTCTTTTCATAGAATTAAGGCTGTCGATAAACATAAGAACAGGAACGAAGTGGGGCAATGTGATGTTGACTGGCCGGAAATCAGGTTTACCGAAGTGCTGATGAACCTTGGCGAGTGTGCCAATGAGGTGGGAAATACAACTGAAGCGCTCGATATCTTAAAACAAGTTCGTGCAAGGGCAGGTATTCTTGAGGGTACCGGGGATTATGGAATTAAAGCCAATTCAAAAGATGGAATAAGAACGGCTTATATAAATGAAAGATTTGTAGAGTTTTGTTTTGAAGGTAAACGCTGGGATGATTTACGCAGACATAAGATGTTTGGTTACCTAAGAGATTTGAAACAAAGGCGTGGTATAGCCTTAGCGCTAAAAAACGGTGAAACGCATGTAGCTAAGATGGATGATATTGATCAGGTATATACGAAATTTGACTTATCTGTAGTTGAAACAGATGTTTCTGATTTTGCGATTAGTGATCAGTTTTATATTTATGGTATACCCACGTCTGTTTTAGATAGAAATACAAAATTGGTGCAGAACAATAATTGGGGAGGAGATTTTGATCCGCTGCAATAATAAAATAATCAAAAATTCAAATTCATAAAGTCCTTATTTAGTAGCCAACCCTTCTTAAAATAATTAAGAGCGTTGGCTACTTTGTGTTTAAGGTAAGCAGGATGGGCCTGCGGGTTGGAAAGATTTATACAACAAAACGAATTCCTGGTGTCCAAGTGCCTCGGAGGCGGTTTTGTTTCCTGCAGCGGTACTGAGAATAGCCGAAATTATTTCATTAGAGCTCTCTTTTAAATTCAATTCTCCGGAAATTACTTTTCCTGCGTTGATATCCATATCTTCCTCCATCCGTTCATAAGTATCCGGGTTCGAACATATCTTAATGACCGGTGCAATAGGAGACCCCACCACAGATCCCCGGCCAGTTACAAATAATATGATATGACTTCCGCAAGCCATTAACTCTGATATTTCAGCATTATCATTAATATTTGGAAAACCAAATCTTGGTTCACCGTCGGGTACCACATCCAATAAATAGAGCCCCGGTTGCGTTGGAATATCACCGGGCTTGAGCAACCCTGCTATCTCCGATTTTCCCCCCTTGCTGTAGGCGCCTAAGGATTTTTCTTCAATGGTACTCAATCCTCCGTCAGCATTTCCAGGTGCAAAGCTTGCATGCCCCATGATAGTATAATACCGGGCAGCCTTTTGGATTGATTTTCGCAATTCATCTCCTAACGCTTTGGTTTTTGCCCGCGATGCGATATGGTCTTCAAAACCTATCATTTCACCGGTTTCTTCAAAAATGGTTATCGCTTTGTCTTCTACCAGCCTGTCAAATGTCAATCCTACGGCAGGGTTTCCGCTAATTCCGCTGGTGGCATCAGATCCGCCGCATATAGTACCTATTACCAGATCTTTAACTCCCATTTTCACGCTGGGAGTATTTTGCAGTTGGCGTAGCGCTGACCGGACCCACTCGGTCCCCCTTGCAATTGCTTTTGAAGTACCGCCTTCTTCCTGGATCACCAGGGTTGAAACAGGCCGGCCTGTCTCTTCGATAGTTTTAGCAAGCTTAAAACGGTTGAAGCTTTCACATCCCAATGACACCAATAAAGCTCCTCCTACATTTGGATGCGTACAAAGTCGTCTCATTACCTTGTCAGCATGGCTGTTAGGGTAGCAACCTCCAAATCCGATCACCTGGACCTCACTTTTCTTAAATCCCGATGCAATTTCAGAACTTACATGGTGAGCGCACTCTACCAAATACACCACCAATAAAACATTTCTAATCCCCTTAGAGCCATCGTTTCGGGCATAACCCTTCCATTCAATGTCCTTCATAATCATTTTGATTTTGTATAGTATAAGTTGGTGAATAGTCACTCTTCATGTTGTGTACATGGACAACATCTCCTATTTCAATAGGCGCTGTGGCAGAACCGATCGGGGTTCGAAACTTAATTATTTTCTCTTCCGGTATAATGGCTTTGCCGGCTACTTTAAATCCAAGCTTTACATCTGTTTTCATGTCGATTTCTTTATTTTCAATAAGAATTCTCTCTCCTTTTTTTATATCGCATCTCGCAATAAGAACGTTGTCCATATCATCCAGGCGAATTAATTTATCTGAGCTTTTCAATTGTTTAGGGTTTAATTATTAGAATTATTATTTCAGTCTTACCAGAACAGGAAAATAATCCGAAGACGCCTTTATCAATTCGGCTTCCCGGGCAGGCCAACTGTTTTTGGAGTATGAACACAAAGACAATACATAGACTGATTGGTAATAAAATATGTTTATATCGCATCTATTTAGTCCTATTATTGGTTCATTCCCACATGAGGCCCATTAAATTTCGTCGGGCCAGGGAACCGGTCGACCAGTTTCTTTGATTATAGGCATCAAGGCTCCGGCTTCACGCAAAAAGCCGGACAAAATTTTGATCAATTCGGATAATTTCCCCGGTTCTTCCGTTGTCAGGTCGTGCTTTTCCGATATATCATTTTTGAGATTATACAACTCAAACACTCTCTCTGCATGCTTATATATTAGTTTCCAATTGCCTTGCCGTAATGAACTGTACGGGAAGTATTGGGCGCCCCCATAGGTATTAGGGTAGTGCCAAAAAACAGGTCGTTTTTGTTCACCCTGCTTTTTACCTTTAAGAAAGGGTAAAAAGCTTTTCCCATCTATTATACCCCCAACCTGGCTAAATTCTGTTACCCCGGCCATTTCCAAAAATGTAGGGAATATATCCTCTATGATGATATAGCTACTGCACTCGGTACCGGGTTTAGTTACCCCTGGCCAGTGGACAATGAGCGGTACTCGTATACCTCCTTCATAAGGCAGCAGCTTATGCCCTCTAAGTGGTAAATTCCTGTCTGTAGTGCTCGGTTGCCCATTATCCGACATAAACACAATAATGGTGTTGTCTTCTATGCCATGCTTTCGGATATTTTGCATAATATCCCCCAGTGATTTATCCATACTCTCGACCATTGAAGCATAGGTTGACTGAAAATCCGTAAGTCCTGTGTCCTTATATTTATCATAAAATCGCAGATCCTTCTCCCAAGGAACATGAATAGCATAATGTGACATATACAGATAAAAGGGTCTGTTATCATTAACGGCGCTATCGATTGCCTGGTTAGCTTCAATGGTTAAAACCTCGTTAAGGTAAATGTCTTTACCGTGGTATTTTTCCAATCCAGGAATATCCCATATCCTGTCTCCATTCCTAAAGGCTGCGCTGAAGTTGTTTTTTCCATAATAACTTCCAGGTCCTCCTGCTGCATGTCCGGCAATGTTTATGTCAAAACCCAGGTTCAAGGGGTCTTCTCCAGGCGTATCTTTTGCTCCAAAATGGGCTTTCCCGACATGTATGGTTCGATAGCCTGCATTTCGCAGGATCATTGGCAAGGTATTTACAAGTGTTGTTTTTTCTGTTCCCACTTTTGAGGTAATTCCATTGACATTCCAGTCTGGCTCCGTTACTATTGGATGGTCTCCGCCTGGTGATTTATCTTTCCTCAAAGTCCAACTGGTTACGCCGTGTCGGGCAGCATTTAACCCGGACATTAAACTAATCCTTGAAGGGGAACACAAAGCACTCGCATAAGCTTGTGTAAACTTCATCCCGCCCTCTGCCAACCGTTCCATATTCGGCGTATGGTAACGCTTATTCAGTTCGGTAACTTCCTTGTAAAACGGCACTGATGTTTCCTGCCAACCCATATCATCTACAAAAAAGAATATAATATTTGGTTTCGTTTGTCCGGCTTGCCCTAAACAGCTTAACCAAAAGAAACCAAGTAAAAATATGATTGCAAGTCTACCCATAGTATTTGAAACACATTTTAATTTACAAACAGCTCTATTTCGTTGATTACAGTCTTTTGACTGTTTTTTACCGTAGAAATTGACACCAGCTTTATATACTTTGCTTTTGGTACCTGGTTAAAGGTAATTCGCTGAGTAATTGGGTTGTTTTCTATATTGGAGAATTCGCCTTTGCTAATGGGTTCTCCCCAAAGCTTGCCATCTTTACTTACATAAAACTCATATTCGAAAATAGCTCCTTCTATTCCCTTCCCGGGAGGAGTGTATGCAAACCCCCTTACATCAGTTTGTTTGCCCAGGTCTATGGCAAGATAAGGTTTGCTACTGCCTGCCTTGCCGGTGGCTTCCCAAAATGAATGGATATCTGCGTCAATAGCGTTTGAGGGCTGGGTGTCATTTGTACTTCCTCCTTTGCTGTCATACACCTTCCATCCTTTTTTGGCCATCCCAAACTCTTGCAAAACCACATCTGATTTTTGATCACTCTCCAAGTCTTTCGTATAGGCATGTATTTTACCTCCATGGGGCAATTGAATGGGACTTGTATATTTTTTATAGCTTGATGCTGTAGGCTTATCACCTAATGCATAGTAAACAGAAAGATCACCTGTCTTCTGCAATATGATATTGCCTTCTATATCCACACTCATTTCAGGCTCAAGCAGCAAAGGAGGAGCATTGTATATGCCCAGGTTACTAAGGGTTAAGCATGGAGCCTTAGTTTCAAGCGTGACTCTTGCTTTTTTTGAAGTTACATCGTCAAAGCGAAGCACTCTTTTATACCCAATTGTAGTACCATTAGCCACTTTTTCCCAACCTTTACCAGTTTTTATTTCAAGCGTAAATTTATGAATACGTTGACCCAGGCGAATGTTTTCCTGGAGTAACAGGCGATTAAATGTTGTTTCTTTTTTAAAACCTATATAGAGGGTTGCCGTGTGTACGCTATCATTGGTAGCCCAGTAACTCTCTTTGTCCCCATCAACACAATTCATCGGCGAATATTCGTCCTGGCTTCCTCGGTGATCACTGGATTTGATTGTTGCATTTTTGACCAGGTTAACGGAAAATTCCCTGTCGACCTGCTTTTTAAATTTCAATAGCGCCTTTTTGTCTATATCCCGTATTTGTCCACTTGGGGCGATGGCTATTCCGAGGTTTAGGGGTGAGCCGCGTCCTATGGAAGTGTAGTACAGTTCCATAAGGTTTTGTAAGCTACGTGGCTGATGACCGGTATGATAATACCATGCCTTGGGCCACAGAAGTGTCGTGTTTACTTCTGCTGGAATCCAGCTTTCTCCGCCAGGTTCACCTGTCCCCAGTTTCTTATGAAATTCCGGGTCGGACTCACCTGGAAACATCCCATAGGTATTAATTGTGTTCCAATTGGTTTCATTTGCAATACCTGCTTCATTGCCGACCCATCGTACTCCCGGGCCTACATCACTAAATATCACAGCTCCCGGCTGGTGCTTTTTTACCATGGAAAAAATAGTATCGTATCCATAGTACGTTCTCCTGTCTATACTTCTCCTCTCATTAGCTCCACCATAATAACCCGTTCCGCCATTTGCTCCGTCTATCCAAAATTCGAATACATCCCCGTATTCTGTTAGTAATTCTTCAAGTTGGTCATAATAAAACTGAACATATTCCGGACGTCCATACTCCGCGTGATTTCGATCCCATGGAGATAAATAAACGCCTAATTTCAGGCCATATTTTTTGCATGATTTCGATAAGTCTCCCAGGACATCTCCGGTCCCATTCTTCCAGGGGGTGGCCTTCACAGAATAATCTGTGAATTTACTTGGCCAGAGACTAAAACCATCATGGTGTTTGGCAACCAATATCAAACCCTTCATACCTGCGTCACGGGCTGTTTTTGCCCATTGATCGGTATCTAAATCCGAAGGATCAAATAGCTTTGGATCTACATCTCCGTATGCCCATTCTTGTTCTGTATATGTATTCAGGCCGTAACAAATGAGGCTAAAATATTCCATTTCATGCCATGCTATCTGACTTTTGGTCGGCACAGGCCCATAGGGCAGGGGAGGTTTCACCTGGCTACCACATGCTCCAAACATCAGCAACGACGCAAGGAACAAGGACATTTTTGTTATTTTTTCCATCAAAGTATATATGTTTAAAATTTACCATACTTCAAGTATGCCTCCTGGGGGTCTACACCTTCCAGGATGGCTTTTCTAACTAAGCTCTCCGTCCGAAGGACCTCCTCGGTTTTTTCGATCACCTCTTCAGCAATTTTCCCAGGAATGATTACCACACCGTCTCTATCGGCCATTACATAATCCCCGGTATGAATTGCTACTCCCCCGATATTAATAGGTTTGCCAAATCCATCGGCCACCCACCTTCCAACAACATCTACAGGGGTAAAGTATTTGCAGAATACTTTAAAACCGATCTTGCTTATAAAACCTGAATCTCTACACCCACCGTCTACAATATATCCTCTGATGCCGCGAAGCTGTAATGTCTCGGATGATAATTCTCCCATGTGTGAAAGCGTATCGTCATTGGGTTGACAGATCACAACACTTCCTTTGGGTGCTTTTGACAGCAATCCTGTCCACTGAAGCAGGGTCTCATGCGGGTCCAAAGCGTCATCATAGTGCCCGCTTACCGAATATACCTGTCCGGCTAACTTCTTATCAATATCCAGTGGACGGATTTCTTTGGGAAGAGTCTGCTGCTCGTACCCTATTGCTCGTAGTACATCATACACTGCCCCGGAATAGCATTTCTCCAGGCGGTTCGACAATTCATTGCTATCTGGTATTTTTCTTTGCATCTTGTTATTTGTACTAATTGTTTATGATGGTCACAAAGGCATTTATGAAATATTGTCAGTGCCATTTCAGAATACCGTTATCATCCCGGACTATTCAAGCTTCATATTAATATGAGCTATCTGCCCCTCTTGTAAGTTTAACCTCCACCTGTTTTTGTTATGACTTTTTCCTTGGCGAATAAGGTTTCTCTCTTCAAATTGTATCGATTTCACCTTTATATGTTCTGGCAGCTTTAGCAAGACCTCCTGGGATCTATCAGACTTTAGAGACAATTCAATTTTCCCTGAATTCATATCCCAGGCCAGTTTTTTGACCTGTATCTGGTCTCTTAACAGGATATTTTGGATTGATCCGACTTTCCAGGATACAGGAAGTGCGGGTAAAAGATCCAACTTACCTTCCCAGCAAAAGGCCAACGAATTATTAACAACATCCGGAATTGTTCCAACCGGATCAAAACCATACCCGTTGTTTCCCGGCCAATAAGATATCATGAAGCTAGGGAAAACGTATTGCCTGGTGACCAATCTTGAAAGTACTTCATAAACCACATCTGCCCTGCCTAAGCGTGCAGCACATTGTGCCTGGTTCATCAAACCATGTGTAATATGATTACTATCTGGATCTTTCTCATTTAACAGGAATCCTCGTTCTTTAGCTTCGAATGCTTTGGCGGCAGCATTCCATAATTCAGGATCACGTTCCCGGTCAAACTCACAGAATTGGTACAGGGGCAACAAATGTGAATGATGGCGCTGGTTGTAATTTTCTTCTGTTCCCGGGTAAGCCCATTCCTGCAATTCTCCTTTTTCGTTGATCAGATAATCAGGCATTTTATCAAGCATTTTTTCCCATTTGGAAATATTCTCTTTTTCAATATTTAGCGTTTCGCATGACTTAATTAAATAGGTCAACACCGATTTGGCAACAGCAATATCGAAGGTAGAATTAGCGTAAAGCCGATGATCCTGCTCCGGGGAGTAGGAAATGAAAAAGGTATATTTGCCATCCTGGCCTTCTGTGTCACGAAGTAAGTCTTCATAAAAGAGTGCGCTTTCTTTTAATAATGGCACCACCCTCTCTCTAAGAAATTCCTCATCGCCTGTAAACTGATAGTAGTCGTAAAAAAAATGTAACAGCCATCCCATCGTGCCGATTGCCTGCTCTCCCGGCCAGTTACCCCAATGCAGGTATAAAGCTGTATTGGATGCCTTTGGGTTAGAAACAATGCCTCTGCAACCGTACAGTTTTCTTGCATTTAACCGGAAGTCGTTTAGCCAGGACGCTATGATTTGAAAATAACCTTCCATCAGTTCGGGCATATTGGCGCTCATGAGTGATTGGATACCCAACTGGATGTTTGAATCCAATGTATAATCGCCACTCCAATCAGGTTTCCAGGTGCCGGTCCATATCCCCTGGAGATTGGCAGGGTTCTTACCTGTACTGCATATAATTAAATATCTGCATGCATCGTACAATTTTTGCGCCAAAGCCTGCGGCATAGTGCCAGTAGCCGCCGCTTCTTCTAACATTGATTGAGATGAGACCTGTCTACTTACTTGCCCTCCTTCCAAATTTAATCTTACCCTTGAGAATAGTTCTCTATGTACTTTAGCATGTGTTGCAAATAGCTGATCATAGTCCTTAGACAATCTATTAAGATGGTCCTGGATTACCTTCACTTTATTTTTTGAATACCCATTAATGAAATCAGGATGCCTAGGCGAAAATGACCAGGCCTCACTTTGTGAGACAGGTAGTGGCGCCCTCCAGGTATCGACTCTTATCAAGATCGTAACCTTATCGGCCCCATTAACGGTGATGGTTTTACCATTATTCAATATTTCTCCTCCACC
Source organism: Agaribacillus sp. DX54 (assembly GCF_056858335.1). Lineage (NCBI taxonomy): Bacteria > Pseudomonadati > Bacteroidota > Cytophagia > Cytophagales > Splendidivirgaceae > Agaribacillus > Agaribacillus sp. DX54. The sequence goes on along the minus strand of NZ_JBXEQE010000028.1, from coordinate 35,555 downwards.
GGGAATAATCCTTGCCACATTATCATATCCACCTTTACCATTAACATAAGTAACATGAGATACAATCTCGCCATTTGCCACGCTCATAGTAACATCTATTAACTCATGGTCCATCTTCATTGAAAAGTCGGCATTCACTTTTCCTTTTGGTCCGCTAATTTCCATCACTACCACATCGTCAGGCCGGGATATAAACATCTTTCGTTCCCAATATCCATCCTCATTATCCCATGAAGCAACCAGTTCACCGGTAGTGAATTCTTCAGAAAGCTGATAATTCTGAATATTCCTGGATGGTTGTTTTGTATCGATATGAAAAGTAAAAGCAGGATGAAACGGGTCACTCCAGGATATTTTTTGCTGTGCCTTTTCTCTCATCATTTGATGAGCCAGTGCAGGTCCGTCTTTTCCGGCCTCCAACGCCGCTCTTTTAATTTCGGGCATTGACCCAGACAGGTCCTTTACAAATTCCTTGGTACCCAATGGAAGAAAAAGCTCACAATGATTGATTACAATGGTTTCATTATCGGGCTCACCATACATCATAGCGCCCATATTTCCATTTCCCGTCACCATAGCTTCTTCCCACCTGGAAGCGGGCTTATCTGTCATCGCTCCATTGAACTTTTCTGCCTGGCCGTAACATGAAAATAGCGGTATTGTTAAAAATAATGTTACACAAATAGAGATCATGCATTCAAATCCTGAAGTCTTCATATAATGATTTTTTATCGAATTTTCGTTTTTTTAATAACTACAAACCAGACTGTTAATTAAAACCCATTGCTAAACAGCTTCAAAAAATGATGTAGATCAGGGTCATTACCGCTAATAACATCACTGATAAAAACTTATAATTTCCGATACCCTTCCAGCCCTTTGCTTTGAAAGGTTCCAAAGGGCTTTCCCAAGTAAGTCGTTTACTTTCATTTGTATGTCTATGAGGCCTGATATAACTACACGCTATCATCACAATGCTGCAAACTATTGTCAGGTACACGCCATCCATCAAAGTCTTTGTTTCCCAAACAGGCCAGCCCAACATTTCGTCCAAACGTATGTAAAGAAAGAGCAATACACCAGCCAAAGTACCAAGCCATAGCGTCCATTTTGAAGCGAATGCCGATGCTTTTTCCCAAAAGACGCCAAACAAAAAAACAGTAGTTAACGGGGGTGAGATCAGTACAATGATTCCAACCATTTCATTAAATATACCTTCCTTTCCATCAATAAGAAAAGTCCATAACACCGAGGCGATCATAGCCAGGAATGCAGCCCACCTGCCAATAACTACCATCTTCTTATCGGAACTATCAGGTCTGAATCGTTTGTAAAGATCATAGGTGAACAGGGTGGATATGGAATTAAGGGCCCCGGAAACAGAACTCATAAGCGCAGCTAAGAGGGCGGCTGCCATTATCCCTCTTGCCCCCGTTGGCAACAGGTTTCTTATGAGGTATGATAGCGTATCTTTGCTTTCAACGATAGTATTGTCGAATTTGCCCATATTAACCAAGGCGACGGCAAAAAGTCCCGGAAGAACAAAAATGAACATGGGAAGCATCTTTAAAAATCCGGCGAACAGAGAACCCACCTGGGCATGATGAACATCTTTTGAACCCAATACCCGCTGTACAATGGTTTGATCCGTACACCAATACCAGATACCAATCACAGGATATCCAAGAAATACAGCATACCAGGGTAGATGGCTTTCATCGCCACTACGGAGCATATTCAGGTTTTGGACGTCTATATTCCCTGTAAACTGATCCCAGCTTCCAATTTGATCATAAGCGGCAATAGTTATTCCCAGGGCGCCCAGGATCAGAATTATCGCCTGCAGGGATTCCGTAATAACCACGGCTCTCAAACCTCCTACAATGGTGTATAGACCGGTAAGCAACACAATAATCAGGATACTAAAAGTCCTGTCAAAACCAAACATTCCTTCCATAACGATGGCTCCTGTTACAAGAGAAAACCCTATGTGTACGAGTATCGCTGTAGCGATTGATAGTCCCGCCACCCAATCTCTGGATGCCCTGCTGAATCGTAACTCCAAAAAATCCGGTAACGTAGCTACCTCACTCCGAAGAAAAAAAGGCGCAAAGAAAATTGAAAGGATGATCAGTACTAGGCCGGACATTATTTCATAATTACCATTCAGCAATCCATCTTCATAACCTGCCTGAGCTAGCGCTACCATGTGAATGGTCGATATATTGGTAGCAAAAAGCGCCAAGCCTATCACGGGCCATTTGAGGGTTCCTCCCGCAAGAAAATATTCCTTGCTGCTGGTAACCGTAGCTGTTCTGTTGAAATATGCTTTAATATAATGCCAACATCCAAGGCCTACAATGAATATCAAATAGCCCAGAATAATAAAAAGGTCAATAAGTTCAATTCTGACTTCCATGAAAAGCTTTTAAGTGAGCGCCTCTTTTTAATCAAGGAGCTTGTATGTTAATTTTCCTCCATCGGATTCAACCATTTCAGTTCAAAAATATAAAACGACAGTATGAATTCGTTTTCAATAATTATCGATAAATTGCACTAAATTATCATCCATTATAATTCCTATCCTAAAATAAAGATAGATTGGAATCAAAAATGAAACCTACGCTAATACAAGTACCAAGCTATGATAATTACTCTTTTAGAGTCTCCCCGGAAACGGTACCGTATCTTTACAACCCGTTTCACTACCATGCCGAGTTGGAGTTAACGTACATATTAAAAAGTGACGGCACCAGGTTTGTAGGAGACCATATCGAGAGGTTCAAATCAGGCGATCTGGTATTGGTAGGTTCGAATCTTCCCCACTGCTGGAAAAATGATAGCCAATACTTTCAGAGAAACTCCGGTTTGGAAGCGAAAATAATCGTTGTTCATTTCAAGGAAGATTTTGCCGGACCTGGCTTTTTTCAATTATCAGAATTAGCGCACATCGGTCAATTGATACGGGATGCCAAAATGGGCATCAAGTTTTATGGTAAAGACAAAAAAAAAATTTGTGAACAGCTCCGGAAATTGGTCGAAAGCCAGGGCGCCGAGCGGCTTACCACATTAATTCATATCCTCGACCTGATGGCAAAAGCTGAAAAAAAGGAAGCCTTATGTTCGTTTTACTCCCCCTCAAACCTAAGTTCTGAAAATATTGACAGGTTAAATAAAATATTCGAATATTCCCTGGAAAGGTTGAATGAAAACATTACGCTAAAAGAAGTCAGTAATCTGGTAAGTTTAACACCAACTTCCTTCTGCCGGTACTTCAAGCTCCATACCAGGAAAACCTATCGACAATTTTTAAATGAATTAAAGGTTGCACATATATGCAGGCTTTTACAACAAACTGATATGAGTATAGCTCATATAGCCTACGATAACGGTTACAACAACCTGTCTCATTTTGTCAGAACTTTTAAAAGAATGAAGGGCCTGAAACCATTGGAGTATAGGAGGAAAATTCAAGGATCTATGTTGGAAGAATGATTTGATCCCTTAAAGCTTTCCATTCAAATACAAACGCCTGTCACTTGCCGGCGCCCATTTTTTTAAAGGCTTCAGAAATAATTTTTCCATGCTCCACAAGTCCATGTGGGGTCAAATGTGTTGCATCTGCTTTGGGTAGTCCAATCCATCATTGAATATCCGCAGTTATACCTAAAATTTACATATTGTATCGTGAAATATATGAATATATCTGATGAACCTATTCATCACCTTTACCGCCCGTTTCGGGGATGAGAAAGCTCGTCTACAACATTTCAAGGAGCTAAGAGACAAACAAGTTTGATTTTGTAGGATAAAAACTCAACTGAAAAATTCCAATTAAAAAAGAATGACATATTTTTGCCTATCCATTTTTCTCCCTGAGGTCGCAGGGTTTTATTATAGAAGTCTGGATAGCAAATATTATGGACGTGATAGCATTCATGTAAAGCAAGAGGGGTATTCCAGGTGGGCTGAGATGATTAAAAGTAACCGGAAGTAGTGGTGTCATTGCCTTTCAGATTAAGAGCAGGAAAAAGCAAAACCAAAGATAATTAGTACATTGCAGCAAAGTAGGTAGATGTAGTTATTGCTTTAAAAATAAATTTATAATACTGATAAAAGTCTTTCTCATGAAAAAATTAGGATCCCTTTTAATTTTACTATACCTGACCAATGGATTGATCGCCCAGGAAAAGGTAGATTATTTAAACGAATCCGAAGATGATTTCGAGCATCGGATGAAATGGTTTGTAGATGCCAAGTATGGTATGCTTATCACTTTTGGGCTTTATAGCCAACTGGGAGGTGTTTGGAAAGGAAAAGAGATAGCTAATAAATATGCAGAATGGATACAAGCCTGGGCAGACATTGCACCGCAGGAATATGCCATGCTTACGCATACCTTCAACCCTAAAAACTTCGATGCTGATTTCATAGCTAAAACAGCAAAAGCAGCCGGTATGAAATATATTGTGATTACCACTAAGCACCATGAGGGTTTTTGCCTTTGGGATAGTAAATACACTAATTATGACGTAGCAAGTACTCCTTTTAAAAGGGATATTCTTGCAGAGTTAAGCGCTGCCTGTAGAAAATACGGCTTGAAATTCGGCACTTATTATAGCATCATCGATTGGCACCACCCTTCACAAGAGCGCAATAGCGATGGTGACGAAGGCTGGGGCTGGTGGGGTGAAGTACGCATGAAAACGAAGAGAAAAGGAGAATACGTTGCGTATATGAAGAATCAGATCAAAGAACTGATTGAAAATTATGATAGCGACATTCTTTGGTTTGATGGTGATTGGGTGCACTGGTGGGATATGGAAACCGGAACAGACTTATATCAATACAGCCGCGAGTTAAAACCGGAAATAATTGTTAATAACCGGGTTTCTAAGAGAGCTGACTTCAAAAAAGATTTTGGAACTCCGGAACAGCAACACCCGGGAGAAAGTTTGAAATACTATTGGGAAGCTTGCTATACCATGAACCATTCTTGGGGTTTCAAAGCAAACGATAACGAATGGAAAACTCCTCAAACAGTATTTGATAAACTGATGGATATTAACACAAAAGGAGGCAACCTGCTTTTGAATATAGGTCCGGACGGGAATGGAGAAGTTCCCAAAGAAAGTGTTAATATTTTATTGGAAGTAGGTGAAATGTTAAAAAAGAATAAATAGTCAAACAGATAGCTTTATCAGCTTTAGTCAGCGGAGCACTTTATTGCTCGCATTTTTTAAAGGCTTCAGAAATAATTTTTCCATGCTCCACAAGTCCATGTGGGGTCAAATGTGTTGCATCTGCTTTGGGTAGTCCAATCATACTTGTAAAGCTAATATTGGGATCAAGCGCCGCCATATTCTTTTGTGCTTCAACCACAATTGGTCTCTCAGATACCCAAGCGTGCTGCTCATCCACACCGAGGATTACTTTTAGCTCGTTGTTATTTGTCACCTCCTTAAGGTCAGCGATAATTCTGATCAAATTGTCTTCAAATTCATGGGCCATCTTATCATTTTCCGCATCACTTTCTCCCTGTATCCAAATAAATCCCCTGATATTTACGCTGACTCCCGCTTGTTCAAGAGTTGATACCGCTATCGCCAGGTCTTTGACCATGGAGTCATACATACCACCTTGCCCCGGCCGTTTCCAGTCGTTGTAAATACTAGTCGATCCTTTGGTATATTTGAAAATATAAGGATCATAACCCGCCCTCTTGATCTCTCTTGAGAAACTTACCTCTGGTCCGAAATGGCCGGGAGGAAACCGTCCTTCCTGTGGGCCCATTCGGATCCATTTTCCATTTGAACCGGTATTATCTATGAAAGTATAATTCAGCAAAATATGCTTATCTAAGCTGTCAGGGTCGGCCGGATAGAATTTGGCATCTCCCATCCACCCCTGTGCATTCGATTGCCCTGCCCAGATGAACAGATCAGCTTTTTTAGAATTAGCATGGTCTGAAATCCAAAACTTTGAATTTCTATTACATGCCGTAGTACCTAGGATTATTGAAAAGACCAGCAGGTATTTCACTATTATAGATTATAGTTTATTAGGATCAAACACTTTCTATTCTCAGGATTGATTGCACTGTTTTTATACGATCAAGTTTCGTTCTATGCGATCCTATTGAATTCGACTTAATGGATAACCGACAGTTTCTCCCATTTTTTTATCAGTTGGCATCTGAGCCTTTGTTTCTATCAAATGATCGGTTAAAAGCCTTGCTAATTCGCTTGTTTTCTGTTTTTCTACCTTCGACAGGTCATTTTGTTCACCTATATCGTTTTCGAGGTTGAATAATTCTATTTTTCTATCTACATGATGGTAGATCAACTTCCAATCTCCTTTTCTTATGGCACTGTAAGGGGGCTGGTCATAAGTATTCGGATAATGCCAATAGATAGGCCTGTCTACCGGATACTTTCCTTTCTCAGTTAATAATGGAATAAAGCTGATACCATCAGGACTATTGGCCGCTTCTTTTCTAAGTTTAGCGATTTCCAGAAACGTTGGGAAAATATCCTCTATTATCAGGTATTGCTTGTTAATTGTACCCGTTTTTGTAACGCCCGGCCATTTCACGATCATGGGCACTCTTATTCCTCCTTCGTAGGGTGTTAACTTATGTCCCCTGAGCGGAAGGTTTCTTGCCGCCTGTTTGGGAGCTCCATTGTCCGACATCAATACGATAATGGTATTTTGATCAACGCCAAGCCTTTTTAGATTAGCGCTAATATCCCCAAGGGATTTGTCCATTCCTTCCAACACAGACGCATATACGGCATCGGACTCACTAAGTCCTTTATCTGTATACTTCTGATAAAAACGATCATCTTTTTCCCACGGCACATGAATTGCATAATGCGACATATATAAGTAAAAAGGTTTCTTTTCCCTGACTGCCTGATTTACGGCCTCATTTGCCTCTAGTGTTAAAGCTTCTGTGAGATAGGTATCCGTACCATGATATTTTTCCAAACCAGGCACATCCCACACATGATTGCCTGGAGCTCGCCAGTTGGCACTGTAATTATATTTACCCAAATAGCTGCCAGGACCTCCTGCAGCGTGTCCCGCTATATTCACATCAAAGCCCAGGTTTTGTGGATCTTCCCCGGAAGTGTTTTTAGCGCCAAAATGAGCCTTACCTACATGTATGGTTTTATAACCTGCTTTTTTCAACAACTCAGGTAAGGTCTCTGCATAAACAGCCCCTTCCTGATCGGGAGCAGCACTTAAACCATTTACATTCCACCTGGCAGGTTGTATTACAGGATGATCGGAATCAGGGGATTCATCCTTGTTCAATGTCCAGTTGGTCACCATATGCCGGGCGGAATTCATCCCTGTCATCAAACTAATACGAGAGGGGGAACAAAGCGCCGTGGCATAAGCTTGTGTAAATTTGACACCTTCTTTGGCCAGCTTTTCCATATTTGGCGTATGATACTGTCGATTCAACTGGGTCTTCTGACTATGAAAAGGCACAGAAGTATCTTGCCAACCCATGTCATCGACAAAGAAGAAGACTATATTAGGAGGTTGCTTTTTTTCAGCAATACTATGGCAACGAGTAAAGCTTAAAGCAACCGAAACCAGTATCAAAATTGTTCTTATTTCTTTCATCTATTTTTGGTATTTTAATTTTTAACACATAACATACGGTCCTGTCTCCTCCGAAAAAATTCCATTTACCGGGTCCATATAAATATGCCGGCCTGTTATCTATCATCAGTACTTTAGGACATTCCAATTTAGGATCGTCTCCATATATTTTTACCACTTTATTAGGGTCATAGTCATCATAGTATGAAAAAAGGATGTCATACTCGATTTCAGCATCCCCGATTCGAAACGTTATTCCGTCTTTGGACTTCCAAAGTGTGCCTCCTCAAATCAATTAAGACAATTATTCATGTTAGAAAAATGCTATCTTTTGACCAATACTATTTGTGTGATCATTAATTCTTTATCTGAATCACCATATGCGTTCAGTACCAGTTCACCGTCGTTGCTGTCTTCTCTCATTACGTGCAGTTTGATCCATTTCCCATCTCCGGTATGCTTGTCCAGCTTTACTTTTCTGCCTTCGAACTCGACAATGCCGGATGCTCCCTGCTTTTTTAGATCTTTGAAATGAACCTGCAGTTCTCCAAGAATTCCGTCAGGGCATTTTAACTTCAGTTGAATCTGTTCCCCGATCCATGCAGTCCCGGCTTCATTTTTCAAAACTTCTTTGCATGTAACTTTGTAGTCTGTTCCTTTGGCCTGACTGAGTACCTGGTCTGTACTCTTATCCCATTTCACTCCTTTTTTCATGGTTTTCAGCTTGTTGCCGGCCTTCACATTTAGGATTGAACCGTCAAAACCATCGGATTTTACGCTCGGTTCCGTACTTTCTGCAGTGGCAAACATCTTATCCAGGCCTTCTAAATCCATCCTTTGATCCGGAGCAAAATCGGGGGATTGTAAATAGGTGACCAGACTCTGCTGAAGTTGGGTACTAATCGGCGAAGTTTTGTCCATTACGTCAAATCCGCATACCAGTAGTTTTCCTTCTCCTACTTTGAGTTCGAAAATGGCCCCTACCTTGTTATTACGGTGAAAATCATCTACCACCTGTGCTATGGGCTTGTATTCCCCGGGCATATTGTTCAGCAAAAAGGCTTTTGATTTCGGCATAAGAGGTTCCCACTGCCAGTCGCTGTGAAATGACGTTGGGAAACGATCGAATGCCGGGTGTTCATCCTTTAGCAACATGCCAATTGACGTTTTTCCCTGACCGGGAAAAAATGTCAAAGACCAGTAAAGTGGATAGAAGTTGAGTTTTACGCTATTTTCCTCATTACCGAGTTCATTGGCTATGAGCAGTACCTTTTTACCTTCATTTAGCGCATTTTTTGTGTTGTCGTTCCATTGGTCAGTGACGACCATGTCTTCCGGAATTTCCAGCTTGCCGGATTTGCCGGGGAAAACCCAAATATCCCATTTGTTTTGAAAGCTTGTGCCTTCCAGCACTAACCTGATAGTGAGTTTTTGGGCTTCTTTGATGTCTTCCAAAGGCATGGATAGTTGCCCAAGGTCAACCAGATCACCAACAGCAATCCGGCTAATGTTCCACTTTTCTTCAAGCAGCACTTTGCCGCTTTCGGTGATAATTGTACCGGATATCTGGGCATCGGCCATATCATTTTGTCCATGATGAGACAGTTGGGCTTTGGCTTCAAATACTTCGTTATTTGTCCACACGAACTTTGCCATCCTCAGCAATGGAACAGTTTCATCAAAATGTTGCCGGAATTTTTCTGGTGTTGTAATGCCTTTGCTTTCCCAGTGGGCATCCAGCCAACCGATCAATGCTTCTCCTTGTCCCTGGTAGTCCTGCATGCTAAGAAGCTGCACTCCTGCACAGCTTTTTGTTCGCAGGAAGGATTCGATTTCATATTTGTACATGATCTGGTTGAGGGCGCCCGAAGCTAATTTAAAGTCTTCATGCTGATCATCAATTCCATTTTTAGTAGCTATGGCTTTGAATTCTTCAAAGTTCCTGGCTTTCAATGTCCCGGTGTATTTGTCTATTTCAGTCCAGGAGGGGTAAACAGGCCATTGACCGATCTCGTGTGCGATTATCGGGATGTTCATTTGGGAATAAGTATCTTCAAAATCCCAATCTGTCCTGGGGCCGTTCAGGCCCCTGGTACGCCCTATATCCTGAATATAGTGTGTGGCAGAGTAGTCATCGGTTTCTGTAATTTTTCTGGCTGTTGAAACGGCATAGAGCCTGCGCGGATCTTTCTTCTTGAGGTCACTCACCCAGCTTTCAATGACATCAAAGTTGGCATTGCCCAATTCATTCCCAATGCAGAACATTGCAAAGGATGGGTGGTTACCATAGTGATCTACCACCCTGTTCATTTCATCGATCACAAACTTATCACGATCCGGATCATGGCCCAGTCCTTTCGGGTGTCCCTGTGTATCCATTTCAGGCCTGCCCCGGGCTACCATATCTGTGCTCATCCACCAATCTATCCAGACAGAGGCTTCTGCTTGGATGTAAATGCCCACCCTGTTGGCTGCTTTGAAGGCTGCTTCCGGTGGACACCATGAATGATAGCGAACATGGTTCAATCCGTAATCTTTGTAGGTTTTGAAGATCTTCTCCCAATCTTCAACATTTGCGGATGGGTACCCTGTCAACGGGAAATGTACACAATCGAGGTTTCCTCTCAGGAAGACGGGTTGGCCGTTGACCAGCACTTTGGTCCCATCATGGCTAAAGTTTACAAACCCGAACTCTGTGTCTTTTGTATGGGTATATTTTTTTGTTTCAACTTTGACTTTGAGTTGGTATACTTCCGGATCGAATTCATTCCATTTTTTAAGTTTGTTTTCGAGCGGTACAGGGACTTCTATGCCATTTTTACCTTTTGCTAATTTCTTTTGAACGGAAGTTTCAATGATACTGGCTTGGCCATCCAGGCCTGTTATTTGAACCGTTACCGTGGCGTTTTCATCTTCTTCAGCGGTTATCTCCAGCTCAACCTTCAATTGGTCTTCATCGACTTGTGAAAAAGTCCTTAGTTTCGAAATATAAGTAGGGTCATGGGCCTGAAGCTCCATCCTTCCCACTATGCCATTCCAAATTCCCTGGGTGTAGTCCCCATAGCCATGTCCTTTGTCACCGATATTGTGGATCATGGTGTTGTCCACCTTTACGACCAGTTCATGCCGGCCGGGCGTAAGGTTTCCTATTTTATGAATATGTGGGGTTCCCAGGGCATCCTGAACACTTAACTCTTTACCGTCGACAAATACCCTGGACTCCCATAGCACCCGTTCAAGAAAGACTACCAACTCTTTATTATCCCAATCCCGGGGGATTTCGATCTCCTTTCGGTACCAGGCTACTCCAATATACCTGTATTCGGGCGTCAAAATACCAAAATCAGACCCTACGGTTTTTTCCCCATAACCGGATTCAGCCAAAGAACCCGGAAGGTTGATCGGTTTACTTTTTTCTACTTCAAATCCCTTTTGTAATGAATCCAGTTGTACAACCCATTCTCCCCGGAGGTTTATTGTGTTTTGCTCCTGGGCACATGCAGTTATCAGTGAACTGATAACCAGCAAGATTAGCATAATCCTTTGCATATTTTCAAAACTTAAATGTTCAATAAATTCAAACCTGTATAAGCTCCCTGGTGATTGATGTCTAAACTGATGACGGCATCGAGTTCTTCGCGAGTCTGTGTGGAATTACCCAGACCGAGATAGCCTAAGCCCATCATATACCGGCAATGTATTTCGTTACGGATTTGTAAGTCTTCCTCCCAAATCAGCAAATCGGGCATAGAAACTGCGAAATAATCTATCTTTACTTCATCGGGCAAGTGCTTTTTCCCGAAATCCACAAGTTTCCCGAACCTGTTTTTCGCTTCATCACACGCTCCCAATTTCATCAATGCTAAGCCCTGATAGAAAATTTTGTCAGGCTGCTGGTCATTGTAAAACCAGGCCGCAGCAGGTTCGGATAAGCCCCGGGACGCCTGCTTCCAGCATTCACTGGCTTTGTCCTGTTCGCCCATTCCCTGGTAAGCGCACCCCAGCCAGTAATCAATATCATTTTCCTGTGCTCCGTGCAGTTTTCCTTCTCCCAGGTTATGAGGATAAACTTTTGATTTTTCCAGATAATCAATAGCAGTTTTGTAGTCAGCGTTTTGGATAGCCTTTTTGGCAATTTCTACGAGACTGTATATATATTGCCCTGTTACTTTTCCTTCTCCGCCTTCCCATGGGTGAAATATTCTGTTAGAGATGAGTTGGTAGGCTTTTTCGTATTGACCTGTCAAATTTTGCAGGGTGATGTATTCGAGCAAGGTGTCATCACGCTCTTCCATTTGAGCGCTGTGCTCTTCCAGGAAACTGATCCGATGGTCATGGTCTACATTCAATTTTTTGTACAACTGGTCAAGCTCCATCAATATCCTTGAATCTGTAACATCTAGTGCATAAGCTTTTTGGAGCAGTTCTTTTGCTTCTTCTTTTTTACCCAATTTATTGTAATATGCCAGGGCAAGGTTTCTGAGCGCTATTGGGAAAGTAGCATTGATCTCTATGGATCTCTCCCAGCATTCTACCGCGTTTTCTACCTGGCGAGAAGCATACCAAAAGTTTCCTAAATAGTAATGGGCTTTATCACTTTTCGGGTTCAATTGTATGGCACATTCGAGCGCCGGCACTGATTCCAGTTGATTGGGGAAGCAGTAATCCGGTGAGCATTTTTCCGCCTCTTCGAAGGCTTGTTTTGCCAGGTCGATTTGTCCTTCCCGGAAATGAATCCAGCCTTTATAGTAATAGGCAAGTGGATAAACTGACTTTTGGCACTCGATACCCCATTCAAGCATATTTATAGCCTTATCGTGCTGGCCAGCCCAGGCATAGTCCAAAGCGTATTCGATGTAATTGTGAATATTGCCTCTCAACAGGTACTTCATTTCATCTAATACCGCCTGGTCTGAAGTCAGCAGGAATTTTTCATACCTGATGCCAAAATTAAACTTGTCAAGCTCCAATGATTCGTCAATGAACTCTTCGGCCTGTATTTTCTTCCCTGTTAAATTGAGAATCATGGTTTTGATATGCCTGGCCTTGTGGTTGTGCCCGTTGCGGATAAGGGCTTTGTCTATATTTTCCAGTGCCAGCTCCAGGTCGTCATGGATACAATCCAGCAGCGCTATTTGGAAATAGCCGGCAGCCATCCAGGCGTCATTCCAAACGGATTTGTAGAAGGCAGCGTACGCTTCTTCGTCCTGCCCCAAAAACCGGCAGGCCTGCCCCAGGTTGAAATAAGCCTCTCCGTCATAAGGATTAGGGTTTCGTTCGGTCAAGGTATCAATGGCTTTTTGGAAATGTCCTTTCGCTTTCAAAAATTGTCCTTTTCTAAACAGCCAGAGTCCCATTGCATTGTTGTTCCTGGCATCTCCGGGATCACGTTTTAGTGCTTCCCGGTAGTACTTTGCAGGATCAAAGGTGGCATGTCGGTACTGCTCCAGGTGCAGGCCGGTAAGGTAAAGTTGTTCATTAGAATCCATTTCATGCGGCTCTTTTACTGCTTTGGCTGCTCCGGGAATTGGGCGATCCGCTTCCTGTTTAGCCTGCCAATCGACCAGTACGTGTCCTTTTTGATCCTTTAGTGTTAGCCTGACTTCATGTAACCCGATAGCCGGATCTATTTTTACCTGTTGATCGTAACTCGTTCCGGGATGAAAATCATAGTGTTCTTTGAACAGCAGGTCGTCATTCTTCTCTACTGTAATTGTCGAATTTGGATAAACTGCCGTGGTATATGCTTTGATGGTCAGCATACCGTCTGCCAAATCAACATTGAGCAATGCTTTTTTGGTAGCGTTTTTCACCACTCCTACATCGCGGTAGGGCATAAAGTATTGTGAAAAAGTTTTTTCTTCATAGGGCATCAACCAGGAAAAATCAGGCTGGTTATCCGTATAAACACCACACATTAGTTCGATGTATGGACCATCTTCATTCGTGAGATTTCTATCCCAGGCCTTTCCGAATTCTCCATTACCCCAGGTCCACTGTTTTTTTCCCGGAGATACGTGATGGTTGGCTACATGCAAAAGCCCTCCTTTACTGTCGTTTTCGTAGCCTCCTACAAAATCATAATCAGAATGGATGGCCATGTAAGAGGTGGGTACAGGTATGTTTTTATACCTGGAAATATCCGTACCCGGGGAATAGTCCACCTTGTAATATTCTCCTTTGGCTATGGGAAATTCAGAAACATCTCTTTTTCCATGATCGAAAACCGCGTTTACGTCAGGAGGGAAAACGGACTGGTAATGGTCGTTTACTTTTACGGCCGGATTGGCCCACCACAAAAAGGTCTGGGGTAGGGATGTCCGGTTGTACAGTTTAACCTTGATTTCCATATAGGCCTTATCCGGGTGCAGCGTGAAACCGGCCATGCCCTTTGTGCGGAACATACGTTCTACTTCACTGCACCATACGGTTTTACTTCCGTCTTCATTGTTTTCAATAATATAGTCTACAGGGTCATAAGTGCTGGGACGGTGATGTTGTGGCCAGTTGAACTCAATTCCCCCGGATATCCAGGGGCCCGTAAGCCCGACCAGTGCAGGTTTAATCACCTGGTTGTAATAGACGAAATGACGGCCTTTCATCTTATCATAGGCCATTTGCACACGTCCGCCCAGTTGGGGAAGGATCATTATTTTCAGGTACTCATTTTCGAGGTATACTGCCTGCCATTCTTTGTCTACTTTTTCATCAGCTATCTTTTCGATGACGGGATGTGGGTATACCGAACCGCTGCTTCCCTGGTATACTCTTTTTTCTAAGAAAATAGGATTTTTTTCCGGCTCTCCTATTTCATAGGTAGGGATGATTACTTTTTCTTCCCAGGCTTTTACTTCCATTCTCTTTTTACTTGTTTTAAAAAATACGTTCTGATTTTTGTATCGATTATCATTATCAAAGCTATTTGACCAATGCCTTTAATTCCGCTAAAGGGATATTGGATTTGGGATCGAATTGAGGCGAACTCATATAGGTCGTTAAACTTTGCACCAGTTGCCGGGCTTCCGGTCTTTCGTCTATTCCTGTCAAAAGATCAGCGCCACTTACAATAATTTTTCCGGAGGAGGTATTGGCTTCAAATACAAGTCCCAGGCTTCTGTTTTCAAACCAGTCGTCAATGATGCGAACGATTGGTTCTACTTGTGCTGAAAAATTATCCATTATGATGGCCTGACCGTGGTGCATGGCATCCCACCATTGCCAGTTGGAGTGGTATTCGGTGGGGAATGCCTTCAAAGCATCATGTTGAGGATCGCATAGAATCCCCAGGGTGTGTGGCGCCTGCCCCCGGGTCCAGGCGGTATTCCAGAAAATACTTGAAAAGCCTACCGCTATATCTCCACCGAACTCAGCGCTCAGATCTCCTTTTTTCAGGCTCCATAATACATTGCCTCCTTCATTCAGCACCCGGATGGCCTTTTTATCCAGGGAATTGGTAATGTATACCTTCTCGTTCGAAGTTGTGGACTTTTTTGGGTATACCCAAAAATCCCAATGGTTTGTGTATTGATTTACAGATACTTCCAGGCGCATTTGTGTTGGTTCTTTGATCTTTTCCAAATCAAAGTTAATACTCCCCAGGTGCTGACCATTGTCTACGATCAGTTTTTTCACATCAAAGCTCCCTGCTTTGATGTGATTTCCACTGTTATCTTTAATGCTCCAGTCAATACCGGGTGATTCCAGGGGGGCTGCCCCAAAATGTGCTACTTCTATTTCTGCGACAAACGCTTCGTCATTGGTAAATACACGCTTGCCCATCCTGGCCAGCGGCACAGTCTGATTACAGAATCGACTGAATTCTACGGGCGTGATGTATCCTTTTTCTTCCCAGAAAGCATCCAACACACCTACCAGGGCCGTGCCCTGCCCGGGGAAATCGTGCAAATCGAGTAGCTGAAACCCTGCAAAACCGGGCGTACGCAGGGCTGCTTCTACCTCTGCTTTATAGCACAGGGCTTGTAATTTGCCGGAAGCAAGCAAGAAGCTATCTGCTAAATGCCCTAGCTTATTCTCTTCCAGCGTTTCCTGAAATAATTCGAAATTCTTAGCTTCTAATACCCCTCCCGTATACTTTTTGATTTCTTTGAAATTGGGGTATACACACCATTGTCCTATTTCATGGCTCACGTAGGGTATTGTGGTTTGCTGTACTATTTCTTTAAAATCGTATGCCGTCTGAGGAGGTTCTTTATTGATGATACTATTAAGGCCTTGCCCCCAACCTTGAATTCTGGCATCAGGCAGATTATGAAAATCATTTTCATCGATAGCCGGCCAACCGGCCCCTCCGGTATATACCCTTCTATTGTCTTTATTTTTCATAGTAGTAACCCATTCTCCCAGATACTTTTGCTGATTACCACCCGCAGGCTCATTGCCATAGGCCATCAAACAAAATGAGGGATGGTTTCCATAAGCGTCCAAAATCCTGTCTGCTTCCTGGTACAACCATTCATCAATCGGTTTTCCATCGCCTATGGACGAGCCGCTGTTGGCCCAACTGCCACATTCCACCTGCAGGTAGATCCCCACCTGGTCGGCTGCCTCGAATGCAGCTTTAGGAGGACAATGCGAATGAAAACGTACATGATTGAGTCCGTGCGATTTGCAGGTATTAAAGATCCTGATCCATTCATCAACGTCTGTTGAAGGATAACCTGTTTTTGGGAATATAGAGCTCTCCAGCGTCCCCCGTAAAAATACGGATTTGTCATTTACCCGGAACCTGCTCCCATTGGCCTTGAATTCACGCATACCAAAGTTGACATGCTTCGTATGGGGCCCTTCTTTCGAATTTAAAGCGACTTCCAGCCGGTAAAGGTTAGGGGTAAATTCGTCCCATAGCAATACATCCTCTCCCATCTCGAGTTCGACACTCACTTTGGATATGCCTGTGGCTACCTCTCCGACAGTGATATGAGTACCTTCTTTATGGTTGGCTTTTGTATTGAGGCTAATGGCAGAAACGTCCAGTTTTACTGCTTCTGCCGGTAAAGTGGTTTGGTTATGAATAGAAACGTCTACTACTGCCTTTTTTTCTGACAGATCGGGGTATACTTTGACGTCTTTAATGTAGACGCGAGGGCTGTTTGCTAACTGAATGGTGCCGACAATCCCATTCCAATTGCTTTGGGTATGGTCTGTAATACTGTGTGCATTTATCCCCGGGTTGATCTCTTTGATCCTATTGTCAACCCTGATGGTCAGGGTATGTTTTCCGGGTGATAGCTGCGTAGACAATTCATACTGATGTGGCGTTGAAAGGCTGTTTTGCATACCGACTTTTTGGTCGTCTATCCAGACCTGTGTTTCCCAGTGGCACCTTTCAAGGAGTAGCGTGATGTTCCTGTCAGACCAGTCACCGGGTATGTCTATTTCTTTCTGGTACCAGGCGGCTCCTACATAATGTGTCCTGGGCTGTAACCAAAATGGTATTTTAAAATTTTCCGGTTCACGGTACCTGGCGTATTTTTCTTCGGTAAAAAATGATAAATCCACGATCTGCCCCGTCCACTTTGTTTCAAGTGACACCGGGTTCCCTTTTTCATTGGTGGTCATAGAGCCGGGTAAGGTTACCTGGTCGGTCAGTTCCCTGGTAAACCATCTGTCGCTGATTCCCTGATCCAGGGAATCTATTTGGAACTTCCATGTACCGGAAAGGTCGACAGTTTGTTGTTCCGTTGGCGATAACGAGCCGCACGAATATATTAGTGAGATGACAAATATCCAGATTGAGGCTTTCATTGTTCGATAGGTTTAAATGTTCTGTATGCTTAAAGATCGTGATTTGGTGATGGCAGATTCTATCTGTGCCAGGGATTTCCCTTTGGTTTCTACCAACTTACTTTTGATGTAAAAGAGGCCTGCCAGGCAAAGTCCTGCAAATAGCCAAAAACTACCCCGTCGTATCCGCAAAGGAAACCACCCAGTGCCGGGATTAGGGAAATAACTACAAGATAAAACGTATGTGATTTGTGTTTTTCCATTGTAAAAGTTGTTTGTGTTTTTTACAATCTTAGCAGGGATCGTTGGCCAATTTATTAAATGACCAAAAAGAGATTGCTACAAACCAATTATCCATTTTCAAATCTAACTACACCGCATAGATTTGAAAATGGACAATTATTTTAACTACATAGACTATTCTCTTATTTTTGCGGCGTGTACATCTGTTAGGCAGGTCACAAATCAATAATTAATTCATCAATGATCAATTCAGGGGCTCCTTTATTGCCATGCTTGTATAAAAATATAGAATAATCTTCTTCTTAATATTAAAATTCATCATAAGAATAACACGGCCATAGAGCACTAAATGAACGTAGCTCTTCTAAACATTTTTATACATCCTTCCTTTATTCGTTTCTAACTCACTCTGTTATTTCACCCGGGTTGTGAATTGTAAGATTATGCGCTGGGGGATTCCCATCGACCCATAGTTGTAGCTCATTTGGGTATTCCCTCAATACATTTTTTAGGTTTTCAATATTCTTGATTTCCCTTCCGTTTGCCTTCAAAATAACATCACCCGACCGGGCCCCATCGTTAAAAAGACTACTCCCTGAAGGAACTATGACGAGAATTACACCCTTGATATCGTCAATGCCCGCCACGGATTTTTCCCCCTCTGTCGTCATTGACTTTATGGTTGCCCCCATCCATTTGAACTGTTTTCCTTCATTAATTTTAGCCATCCTTAGTTTTAAAGGCGGTACGAAATGGCTATATGCAGCTTTTGCTTCTTTATTGAATGCAGGTTTAGTCACACCAAAATTGTCAAGGGCAAACTCTTTAAAGCCGAGCTTAAAAGCAGGAGATTTCTTGTTCAACTTAAAATTACCTGACACTAAGTCCATAAAAAGCGGGTCGGCAATTATTGAAGACCTATCGTGTCCTTTTTGCTGCCATTCGCCAATTGTCATCTTTGGTAAGTAGCCTTTCTCAACCTGCCCGTTAAGAGCAAAAATTCCTGACTCTTCTGATATTGGATAATATAGGTTTGAGTCAATTTTCTTTATCTGGGACGGTTTAGCATGTATTCCCATAAACAGCTCGTTGCCACTTGTATTTACGAATATGTTGCGGATCATTACGTCCTCTGTATTGTCGAAACATACGTGTTTACCTGGCGGGTATTTCCCGATAAAAATATTATTCTCTACTGTCCTGTAAAACCCTTCCCTGAGTTTAATACTGCAACCAATGGTCAGGTTATTATAAATATGGTAATTTGATGACCCATCATCGAGATCTATTCCCCAGGAATGAGATGGTATTGTATGGGTAAAACGATTGTGCCTGATAATATTTGTTTTATATGTATCGAGCTTGCTTCTATCATGTGCATTTTCGTCACCTTTCTTTATTACGCCATGCATTGCCATTGTCCAATGCCTGTCCCTTCCCCATGAGTTAAAAGGACCATGGTCGGCCGTGGATAAGACTGTATGAAAAACATCATTGTTTTCAATTACATTTCCGCCCCAACATCCATCGTTTATGCATATACCAGCACGAGGCAGGTCATATATAGTATTATGGTTTATTGTATTTTCGGCACACATGGACAGTAACACCCCGGCTGCCTGCTTTTCAAGCTCCCCTGCACGAGTAATAAGGTTACCTTCGATAAGACAATGTCGTGGATAGTTCCCGGTTTTGGGCCCGGGAATGGTATCTGTGCTGGGTTTCCTGTCCCTTAAAGGTTCTTCCCATTCTTTATAGGTCAGCTTATATCCCCAATTTGAGGTTAAATCTTTTGTGAGGCTGTTATCCAACACATTACACCAGGGAGAGTCCCTCATTGCATCCCTGCTCCCTACCAAGACAATACCGTTGGCCTGGATGTTTTCGAACCGGCTCCCTGATATAGTTGAGTTTCTATTGTAGTTACTCAACATTATCGCATTGCCGCCAATATCCATGAAGCTGCAATCTGAGATTTCACATTTTTCTGTACCCTCCATAAAAACTGTACCACCCCTGTGTATGACGTAATCACCAACAGGAAGGTGTTCATCGGTTAAATACCAGGTAGAACGTGTTTTTTCAAAGTTGATATTATTGAATTTTACATGCCGTACCGGATTTTGCATGTCTCCTTTAAATTGTACCAGACTGGCAAGTCTCGGTACTTCGAATGATGAATAGTTTAGGTCTATCCCTTTTGGTGGATAGAAGTACAGTAGTTTTGTTTTTTTGTCCCAAAACCATTCTCCGGGGGCATCTAGCTCTTCGAATACATTTTCAACATATCTGTCTGTCTTGTGCAATTGAGCCTTGTTGTACATCGTTGAGGTATTGATAGAAACCAATTCTAAGTGCGGAAAGCCATTTTCTGTCATACCAGTTATTTTGTAATGGATACTCCCCCATTTGCCATGTTGCAGGCCATGCACATATGCTCCGGCAGGTGATTTCCATTTGGCAATACGCGCTCGACTCAAACAGTCCATAGCAACTCCTCCAAAGGGTCTTTCGCCTGGAACCAGGTCAGGGTATCTTGCCAGAGGGTAAGGGGCCCCATTTACATATAAGGTCCGGGGAGAAAAACCCTGATCTATTATTAATTCTACCCTTGCAACAACAATATTATTGTTGTATGTCTCCCATTTGGGGGAAAGCTGTTGACTCCCGCTAAATACCACTTTTTCATTTTTATATGCAGTATAAACCACCGGGATTCCATTTTCTCCGGAATCACCTGAAGTGATCACCAAAGGTTTCGAAAAGCGGTATACTCCTTCCCTGAAAAAAACAGTAATGGCTAAAGGTTTTTCCTTTAGCAGCTTCCGTACCTCATCACGGGCGCGTACTGCTGTTGCAAATGGAGTCTCAATTGTACCGGTATTATTATCATTGCCTGAAGGAGAAACAAAAATTTCCACTTTTTCCTGTTGCCTTTGAGAACAGGAAGTAAGAATAATCACTAACATTAAATATGCTACTTTCATTTTAGTTGAATTTCTAAATTGATTTGATTAACGAAATCTGGTCATTCTAAACAGGTGCATTTACAATTTGTTTAGGGGGCAAGGGCCATAGTTTTGTGTGGTGCGGCATTATGTTTTTGGGCCACATCTGAAAGTTTAAACTCCCATTATTTACTCCGCACTTCCTTTATCAGAATCCCATATTGCATTGAGATGGAGGATAATTTCATTTAGCAGGTCACAAATCAATCAATTATTAATTCATCAATTACCAATTCAGAATCTCCTTGCTTGCCGTACTTGTATAAAAAAATAGCATAATCTTGTTTATCAGCCGTAGTAAAAGAACGTTTAAAATTTCCTGATTTATTTAAAAATTCATCAATAACCCCGGGTTCATCCCCTCCTTTAATACTTTTAATCACTATGCGGTATTTTTCAGGCTGATCCACCTGATATTCAAAGCTAATGGTATACTTTTTATTTGATTGGAACCTTAAATTACAAGGCAAAGTCTGTACCATCAACCCATTGGGATTACTCGATGAGATTTTTAATGAAAAATTACCGGACAACACATCGGTGGTATACCCTTCATTTTTTTCGGAAAGATGGGCCCTTATCGATGGGTTACCTTGAATGAACGGATAAATGCCTTCATCAATATTTTCAAAATTTTCATAAAAGTGGTGTTCGGTAGTTGTAATACCGGAAAAAGGGATTACCCTTACATCATCAAAATGGACGAAACTCTTTTCACTTCCGGAAGACGCTTTTAGGTACAATGTGGCCTCTGTCTTATCTTTTGGCATGGTAAAAAGCACTCGCATCCGCTGATAATTTCCATTTTTCTGAGATGAGATGGTGTTCTTGATGCCTTCTGTTAGTAGATAATTGCTGACTTCCGGGCCTCCGTAACCTGCTACACCAATAATCGCTTTTCTACCGGCTGCCACTTCTGCCCAAACGGAAGCGGCATACGTTTTTCCTTCCTCCAGCCCAGTGATTTTTTGGGTTACGTAGACTTCATTGCCACTTTTTCCTTCTACGTTCAAATAGGCATTTCCGCTGCCCGATGTTTTAATGGTAATGGTATTGCGCTTTTTGGATTTTTTGTCTTTTTCCCAATGGGCAAACCCTTTGCTGTCAAAGCCCATATCCTTTACCAGGCTTCCTTCTCCCCATTCTACTTTGTATACAGGCGCTGATCTCTGTTTGTATAAAACATAGGGGGTCTTGTTTTTCAGATCGAGCGTAACTTTTCCGGTATTTACTTCGACCATTTTCACAAATTTTCTCCCCAGGTCGGTCAGCTCATAAACTGCAACGCTGGTTTGGGCATCCCAACTTCCGGGGAGCTCCCAGGTGTTGTTGCTGCCACTGGTATTGTAGTAATATATTTTGGTTTCCTCTGCCGGGTTCCAGGGGATAAAAATGTCCCTGTCGCGTAGAATTACCTTGTTGTCTTTTGTAACGACGGTTTTGCCATCGACTACCATCGACTTGACATTGTCGGTAAAGAGCGCTTCCTTTTCCGTCCATTGCATTACCGGAAAATGCATCAAATACCTGTATGGCAATTGATGGGTCATAAAACTGTACATCAGTTTTGTGATATCGGATACCCTGTAATTTCTGCTTTCATAGCCACCGAGTAACAAGGGATCTGTTTTGTAGCCATCTTTATGCTGATGATGTACAAAGCGGGAAATTTTGCTTTCCCCTCCGGGGGCGTAATGGACCCAACTGGCAAAACGATCCCAGGTATCACTATCTTCAGTATAAATGGCCCAGCCCATCTCATGAAGCAATTTCGCGGTATAATCGGCAATCCATCGTTCCTCACGGTAGGTATCCATATAGACAATATTCAGTTCCGGAAGGGTATCGCGCAGTTGCCGGAGCCGTTTTTTAAAAGTACCATTCAGGATATCCGGCTCGCGTTTGATGAAGTAGGATTGGTCCCACCACTCCCATGCCGGGATATCGGAAACAATTTCCGGGTCAAAGCTTTTGGCTTCAGGGTATGATTCCGAATGGTTGATATGCAGGCAAATATCTGCATTGTAGCGTTGCGCCCCGCGGAACAGGGTCCTTAAATCATCGAGCCCCCCGGCACGTCGGTTAAAATTATTGCCGTAATCAGGGTGTGCACTGTCATGTCCCTCGGACTGGTATCCCTTGATCTGAAATATCTGCCCGAAACCATCGGTATAGAGATTGACCTTTTTAAGGAGGTCCAGCCATCGTAGAAAGGTATAGTTGGTCCTGCTCCCCGAGGTCATATCCAGGTGAAAAAAGCTGTTGCGCAGTTTTTCGGCTCCGTCCAATTCGGAAATGTTCTCCCGCAAAGCAATGGCGCCATCCTGCCAGTTCACCCGGTTATCGGCATTCATATCCGGGGCAACCCAAATCTTTGCCCATGGAAGTTCCGTTATTTTGTTGTCCAATCCCCTGTAAATCCAGTCGCTATTCCATATACCGGTGATAATTTCTTCACCCAACTTCCGGCTCCGGTATCGAAACTGTTGCAGGTTCTGTGTTACGTTGTTGTCAATGGTGACGGCCAATTCATCAGTATTCAAAATTACGATACCCCCGGTATGATATAATTGGTCTATGCCTTTATCCTTAAGTTCATAAAAAAAGTCTTTGTAGTGATTGTTAACCCTGAATATATCTTTGACCGTAAGGTCAAGAACAAGCTTTGACACACTTAGGCTACTGCCTGATTGGGAATGTTTCACGGAAGCCATGTTGTTAGCGGGAAAGCCTATGGTTTTTACCTTTGTATCGCCTTTTTCCTCTATTTGGGTCATTTGCATGGCCAATGAGTTGCCTTGTACGGTAAATTTCAGGTATATAGTTACCTCCAGTGCGGGAATTTTTAATTGGTAATTAATCGTATTGTCCGAAGTTCCTACGACTTCTACCTCAGGTCGATAGTCATACCCATTGATCGTGATATAATTGCAGGCTTCACGTTGCCCGTATAGTTTCGCAGTATTTTTACGCCATGTATATTCAAGAATCCTTGGGAATGAACTATCTAAAATTACATCCATCTCCCGGGATGCTATTTTGATATTTTCAATGGGAAGTTTAGTGGCTTCCAGGGGGTAGCAAGGACTATAATGTATATTTTCAATCTTCATCGCACCTCCGTTCCAAGCTCTGAACCCTACTTTTCCGGGATTGTCATAAGACGCCGATTTTGGTAAGGCTTTGCAGACAACTTCTTCTCCTTCTACCCAAAGGGTAATAATACCTTTTAAATATTTTATTTTGATCCTGCGTGTTAAGTTCGCAAAGGGCTTGTTGATATCTTTTGCAAAAGCTGTTGTTCCTTTGGGAGTGGTGATATACCATACGGCTCTGCCAAACAGATCCGCGCTGATGTCACATCCCAAATAGATCCATGATTCAGGAGACTGGTAACGAATCAGCGCCCCTATATGACCTCGAGCGTTAAGCGGGGTCATATCGAACTCAAAGATGCCATCTGCCAATAATGGCGCCTCCTTTAATACATGCATTATTTCTGTTGAATCGGATCTAATGGTAAGTGCTTCGCTTTGCCGGGCCAAATTCCTGTGTTGACTATTCGTATGAGGGCTCCAAAACAGGGCAAATCCCAATAAAATAATTATTAATCGTTTCATATATATTCTTTAATTTTTAATGGTCACATGGAATCTTACATTAAAAAATCATCCTCGGTTGGAGTAAAATCGAGTCCGAATTTTTAATGTCGATTTCATATACTTAAAAGCTTTATATCTCACCGATTTTCAAATAACAGTAATGCTTAGCAGCCTGCGGCGTCAAAAGCTACATTTGTTTTAAATCACCATTTAGCATGATCTTGTCTCCCTTTGAAAGGTTAAGGTTTACAGTTTGATCCTTATATTTAAGGGTTGCCTGTTGCCCAAAAACAGCGGTCAGCTCAACCTGCCCCAGCTTTCCATCCTTCCATACCATATCTATTTCAAATCCACCGCGAGCCCTGAGCCCTTTTACGGTTCCATCGTTCCATTCTTTGGGTAAAGCAGGAAGCAGGCGGATGATACCTGCATGACTTTGGAGTAACATCTCTGCAATACCTGCTGTTGCACCAAAATTTGCATCCATCTGAAATGGCGGATGCAAGCCAAACAGGTTGGGTGAAGTGCTTTTGGATAATACAATATTTAAACTTTCTTTAGCCTTTTTTGCTTCATAAAGCCGGGCATACTGGCTGACCAGCCAGGCAGCGCTCCAACCCGTATGGCCACCGCCATTGGCAATCCGGTAGTCGAGTGATTTTTTAGCTGCCAGGGCTAATTCCGGGGTTTGCTCAAGGGTAATCTGAGATCCGGGATGCAAAGCAAAAAGATGCGATATATGCCGATGCCCGGGCTCTTGCTCCGGAAATTCATGCGCCCATTCCATAAGACGCCCATCCGATCCTATTTTTGGCCCTTTGAGCTTATCTTTGGCTTCTTTTACCTGTAAAGTAAAATTATCGTTTAAGTTCAGCTCGTTTGAAGCATAAAGAAAATCTGTGAAAAGCTGCCAGATAACTTGTTGATCATGCGCAGGCCCCATGCTAATTTGGCTTTGGCTACCATCAGGGGCCAAGAAAGTATTTTCAGGTGAAACGGCTGGTCCTGAAACTAACTCGCCTGTAACGGGGTCTGCAACCAACCAATCCATATAGAATTGCACCGACCCTTTTAATACGGGAAACATTCTCTTCAGAAACTCCCTGTCACCTGTAAACGCATAGTGTTCTCTAATATGAGAGCATATCCACGCTCCTGCCCCCGTATGCATCCCCCAACTAGCCGCTTCTCCCGGTGAAGTGTACCCCCATACATTAGTGATCGGATGGATCACCCAGCCTTTATTACGATACTGAATTTCAGCGGTTTTCTTCCCTGGCTCCACGAATGACTCAATCAAATCGAACAGGGGCAAATGCATTTCAGAAAGATTAGTTGTCTCTGCCAACCAATAATTCATTTCGACATTTACATCTGTATGATAGTCTCCATTCCAGGGAGTTTGTATTTTATTGGCCCATATTCCTTGCAGGTTTGCGGGGAGTGTTTGCGGCCTGGATGAGGCTATGAGCAAATAACGTCCATACTGAAAGATTAATTCTACTAAATGAGGGTCGGACTTTGTTTTTTTAAAGTTTTCAACCCGAACATCTGTGGGTATCTCCGCAGCGTCAACCTGGGTAAGGTCAAGGTCTACACGGTTGAAAAATTGCCCATATTCATTTTTATGGTCCTTCAATATCTTGTCAAAACCCTTTTTAACTGCTTGTTCAATCCTTTGATTTGTCAGCAATTCATAGTCACGGCCGGTGTAATCAGGGTAGCTAAGGCGATAATCAGTAGAGGCCGAGAGAAACAGGATTACTTCATCGGCATTTTCTACGGTCAATTCAGAGCCGTCATAATTAACTTTTCCATTTTTGCTAACTGCCTTTAATCTTGTCATGTATTTAAGTCCATCGCCACCTTTTCCATTTGAAAGCGCTCCGGACATAATTAACTGATTATTTTCCGTATAGGTACGATACCGCTCAGGACGGGTCATAGAACAAGTGAACGATATTTGACCAGGTTTATCAGCTGTAAAGCGGGCTGCCATTATCTGGTCAGGGCTGCTTGTGAAAATTTCCCTTTGGTAATTCACACCGTCCTGGGAATAGTTAACCCGTACTATGGCATCTTCGAGATCCAACTCCCTGCGATAGTTTTGGTAATCCGGTTTTTTGCCTGTATCGATCCAAAGGTCGCCCAGTGTTTGAAAACATCCGAATGGTACTTCGGCACCATTACCAAAGCCCGACCCGGCGCCTTTGCATACCTGGGTGCTGTTGGTTAATTCGGTCGCCTCCTTGTATTTTCCTTCGAAAAGTAACTGTCTGATTTGATCCTGCGCTTTATACGCATTTGGATTATCATTATCATCAGGACTGCCCGACCACATGCTTTCTTCATTGAGTTGGATGCGTTCACGATTGACATCACCAAAAACCATCAGGCCCAGTGAACCATTACCCAACGGTAAAGCTCTTAGCCATTCAGGATCATCTTTCCACCCGTTTGGATCATCGCTGATCGAGGCGTCAGCGGGTTTGTCATACCAAAGCTTTAATTTTTGGGCATGAACATTATTGTATAAACTAAATAAAACCCAGATCGGGAGTATGGTTACAAGTGAAGAGCGTAATCTTTGTATTTCCATTGTTTTATATTGGTTTTTAAAGTCGTACTTCTTGGAAAGCGTATAAGATCCGGGAATATTTTCTTATTCAGATTTCTTATGTTCATTTATATGATATGGCTTTATGTTTCATTTCTTGTCCCATTGCAGGATTAGTGTATAGACAAAATTATTTGATCCATTAAGGTCAAACAATGGAATAATTATTTTGTATCTGGATTATTCTCTTATTTTTGCAATACAAACTGATTGCCAACTTTATTTCTTCCACTTTTCTTACTTCCCCTCTGATGATCAATCCGCTTTCGTAAGGCATTTGGGCTTTAAACGCTCCTTTGCCGTTACCGGTCATGAACAATCCACATTTTTGTATTTCATTGATAAACGTACCCTCATGGTTCTAAAAATGGTGACGGGCATCCTTTTACCTGTTCATAGGTTATATTGATAAATTTCACATGATCCGTTGAGCTTTCATTCCTGAACAAAAAAGATTTACCAGACATTAGGCAGCTTCTGAGCGATATGATTGTTCAAGTATTATATGACATCAGAAATAAAATAGAAAAATCCCTATGTTATGATAAATATTTAACCCGTCCCAAACCGGATCTTTAGTTTTAATTATGATTCACATTTAGTTCTATCAAGGTAACAAAATCAGCGACCTGTTGCCCTGCAATATATCTTTTGAAAAACCTGTGTATTAGTGTGGTTTACCGGATGGATACATTACAACTAAAAA
Organism: Agaribacillus sp. DX54; assembly: GCF_056858335.1. Taxonomy (NCBI): domain Bacteria; kingdom Pseudomonadati; phylum Bacteroidota; class Cytophagia; order Cytophagales; family Splendidivirgaceae; genus Agaribacillus; species Agaribacillus sp. DX54. The sequence goes on along the minus strand of NZ_JBXEQE010000028.1, from coordinate 8,018 downwards.
GCCGAACTCTAAAACCTTATTTCTTTGAACACTATGGCTGAAATTAGTGTACTGAAGTCCAAGAAGCCAGCACAGGAATCAACTCCTTTATTTTCCGGGTCATTGGTGAATTTCACATTTTTCAATTCTGATTTAATCAAGAATATGGTAAGCTCAACCTTATGAGGAAGATTAATTAACTGTGGGGATTCAGATATTTCAATTTTCATAGCTTTGTGATATTTATTTTGATCCTTTTAACTAAATTTTCATAATCAGGTACATAAGTTTTTTTGCTGGTATAGAAGCCTCTTATGCAATTCCAAGTCCTCCAACAACTCGTAAACCGACTTTAAATTAAACATCAATTCCAGGCTGCAATCATGAATTTCGATCTTGTTAAGCACCCGCAGGATGCCATTTTTGTAGTCGCATAATTCCTGAGTTCCCGATATCGGGATTTTAATCTTTAATTGATTTTCTTTTTGATTATATGCTATCATGACCTATAAAATTGGTTAAAACGATGATAGTTGTATTTTACAATCATTTAGATTGTGTCACACTAATTTCTGTAATTAAACAATCAAAGGAGGTGAGATAATATGTGGTTTCCTACCACGAATTGATGTAACTTACCACATGGCAGGGTATTAAACATGATTTGCGGCTTGCATATACAGATATGCGAGACTTTGCAAGCAAAGTGGAAATTAATATATTTGGTTTATGGAACATAAAATTAAACAACCATCAAAACACACGGGAAGAAATATCGGCCGGATGCGTGAAATGTTAGGTATTAAACAAGATGTGGTTGCCGATAAACTGGGCCTCAGCCAGCAAAAAATATCCAAAATCGAGCAGAGTGAAACCGTTGATGATGATACCCTGGAAAAGGTGGCCGAAGCGTTAGGAGTAAGCAGTGAGGCAATTAAGAATTTTAACGAGGAAGCTATATTTAATATAGTTGCTAATACAATTACCAATAATGATCAAAGTGCTGTTGTCAATTACTACCCGTCGTTTAACCCTATTGACAAATGGTTAGAAGCCATTGATAAAATTGAAAAATTGTACAAGGAATTGCTAAAAAGCGAAAAGGAAAAAGTGGCGATCTTGCAGAAGATTTTGGATGAAATGAAATAGGGTTACTATTTAACATGATGGCGAGCTATGGCTAGGAACAAGAAGATTACCATAGAAGGCACGGAGATAGCCATTCTTTCTCAAGATACTGACGATTACATTTCGCTCACTGATATGGCTAAAAGCCAACTTCAGAAGGTTGTAATCATCAAATGGCTTAGTTTGAAAAATACCATTGGGCACCTTGGTGAATGGGAGTCGCTGTATAATCCGGGGGCATATATCACTTCAAAATGTGCCACTCGTATCACTCAACTTGGTTCTTCGTCAATTTTGGTAAAACATATTAAATAATTACACTTTCGGGTTATCACCAACCAATCCGTGACTTTTTTCAAACCTAATACTAATTTATAGATTTGGGCTTTTTGATAAGAAATCCCATATTCTTGTTTTATTCATTTGGATAGTAGTGGGCCAGTCCATTTTCCGGAATTAAAACCATGGCTCAGGGGTGATTCATTTAAGTTCAAGTTCCTGACCTTATTCCGTTTTTCGTCGAACGGTAAAGCTTTTCTGCCACGTCCTTTTTTGTCTTTTAATCCTTTCAACCCCTCTTTTTCAAACCGATGGATCCAATTAGTAATCTGTTTGAAACTTACATGGTGCATTTTGGCCAGTTTCCGGCTGGATAGCCCTAAAGCTACTTGGCACACAATATATAATCTCAAACCGACAACATAGGATTGGTTGCCCGTTAGTAGCTTTTTAATCTCTTCGGCGGTATATCCCTTTACTTTAAGTACAGGTTTTCCCATGTCAATTTCTTTTTAATAACCGAATATATAAATTGTATGTGTAATTATATAATAGCCCACACGATCACTAATCGCTACCATAAGGAAATAACACAATTATCGATCCCTGGTTTCAGTCTGCGACTGAAATCTAAAATGGGTGAAGTTTGCAACTTCAGTAAGCAAACGCAAGTTAAAAACTTGCACCATTTTTAAGCTTAAGTTAAACACTTAAGCCAGTTCTAACAAATGATTTTATGAGATTTAATATATTGATTATCATATAGTTAAACGAAGTTATATGAAAGCCCCCATGATCCCTGATCGCTACCATAAGGAAATAACAGAAAATATAAAACCTGTGATGGCGCGAGCGTCTCGCTCGTGCCCCAACGGCGTGGAGAGCACAAGCGAGACGCTTGCGCTAGTTGTTTTATTAAACATAATGTGCTGATTATCATAACTTTAATGCTTGCTATATGAAAGATAATATATGATCATACCTCAATTTATATTGCCTGGCAATGTCCGGCTAAAAGCTGACTCAATTGTTTTATAACATACAGCCGTTTCCTTATCAATGCCTTTGCAAGTCAGCCGGGGTCATGTTGCCCTCTTTGCAGTAAAATTAGCATTAGAATACACAGCAAATATCTCCGAGAGTTATCTGATCTTCCTATATCCGGGTATTCAGTCTGCATTAAATTGATTTCCAGAAAGTATTTCTGTGATAACAGCTTGTGTCCGAGAAGGATTTTTACCGAATGCTTTACCTATTAAATAAATACTTACAGCAGAAGGCTTGTGCGCTCTAATGCTTGACTTTGCAAGAGGGAATGAGGTTTGGAGGCAAACCCCTAGGCCAAATTTTTCCTTTGGTATAATAAGAATAAATATTTACAAAACCCTCTTTACCTTTTAGCGCCGGAAATTTCCCATTAAATTCCGGGAATCCCTAATGGTTGTAAGGTATGCTATCATTGTCCATCTTAATGATAACAGCCGCATTACGCTCTTTCGCAAACAGGTATCCAATGATTTTCTGGCAATAATGATTTTGGGGAGTAATTTTGCTATTTTGGTCTTTAATTGTTGTTGAAGGGAAATGAAGGTACAGTCGTGATAGGTCCAATGCCCCGCCGTTTTTAGATCACCAATGACAACGATAGGATGCCCTTTCAACCTGGCCGGTTCCCTCACCGTTTTCGCAGGAGGATTAATGGTGGTTAAAACAATATAGGGTTTGTAGGTCGGTGTGGTACATGACTAGCTGTTGAAAGGATCGTTGGTTTGTATCATGCTGCCGATAATTTTCTTCCACTTGCATTTTACTTCATCGTTTTGTCTTTTGCTGAATTCACATAGTTTCGCGTTCATTTCAAAAAAATCTGCTTGGTGAAGTTTTACGGCTAATTCTTCCAGGCTATCAAAGGTTTCAACGGGCCATTGATACCATTCACATAATTCCATCCAGTATTTCACAGAGGCAAAATCGAAGTCGTTGTTCGGATCAGGCATTTCAACTGCTGCCGGGGTAACGTCAGAGCGAAGTGTTGGGTAACGAACATTCTTGCGCTCTACCAGATTGTAATATTCTATATGCCACCTGGCCATTAATGCCGCACTTGGAAAGAACAACGGAATCCCCATACTTAAATATTCTACAATGGCTCCGCTGTAAACAGCATACGGAATGACGATGATAGCCTTTCATTCGCATAGATCCTTGTATTGATAAAAGGCGCCCGCATGTTCGGCAATTGTTTTAATGGAATATTTAGATTGTTTTTCAAAATGGTACTTAATCTGTTCTATGATCCTGTAACCTCCCGAATAATGCCTGGAAGGTCCTATTAGGACCGTGTTGTTAACAGGCCGATAGCGGTGTGTCAGGTAGTTACCGCATAAAGGAATGGTATCAACGTCTTCTCCCGTAAAATATTTAAAGTACTGGCTGTCATAGGCATTGGAAGAAACAACAGTTAATTTTCCGCGGTCTTTTAATGACATTAGCTCATCCCTTAAATGGATTTTCTCTTTCATACCGGTAGGAATATTTCCTTCATATCTGAAGCTCATTTGCAGGATAATCGGTTTATCACATTTTGATACGGTATGTACCAGGGCTGTTGAAAAACTGCACCAAAAAAAATCGACGTTTCCCTGTACCCAATCATAATATTCGGATTTAAATCTTTTTGACAAGTTTTCAAAATGATGGTAATTGTAAGGAATTTCTATGTTTTGGCGGGTAATAACTTTAATACCAGCAGAAGGATCCTGGCTATAAAATAATGGCCAGGATACTGATAGGCAGAAATCATGAAAGCCGACACCCATAGGATCTAACTGCTGTTTAATGCTTTGAGTTGTAAAGACATGGGTATCAGATGCCCAAGCCCTGATCAATTCTTTTTCAACGGCATTTTTGTGAATACTATTACTTTTTCTAACCGGGACCTTTTGATTTGGTAAGGGGTCGCTTTCTGCCATAATCTGCGCTTCGTTTAGCGATTGTGCGTCCCGGTTGTTGACAAGGATCTGGCCCAGCCTGCCACTGTCATGCCAATTTCCCCATTGTGAGGGGTCCCTGTGGAGCTTGTGGCCGTCTCTGGCTGCTAATAATGATAAAACCGATTGATCATGCCTGTGTTTCCTGAATGATGGAAGTTCACTTCCAAGGGTACCCGCAGCATTAGTCAGGATATGATAATTTGTGCAGTATTTAAGATACTCTTTTACAAACGATATGCTTTTACTGTTCTTCTGATACAATTGATAACCTGCGGAACATTGCAAAGTATGATAGTACTTTCCCTGATCAAGGTTCATCAAGGCAAAACAGTCGCTTTTTGTCCAAATACCATTGCGGTGTCTTTGATTATCAAATAGTAATATCCCTCCCTTTTTAGTGCAAAACTTAAATAAGTGTTCAGGAGATCTGATAAAGCGACTTGAAGAATCAACATAGAAACAGTAATCGCCCTCATTTATTTCATTTAAGGTTTTCAGAATTAAATACGGTTTCCACAGCCAATAGCCAAACCCTTGCTTTTCGGTGAAGATCGCAATATTTTCTTTGAAGAAATCCGGTTCAATGTCTGTCTCGTTATAGCTAATTACTTGGTCAAAATAAAGCAGGGCACTGTCCTCAAGCCTTTTTTGTGCCCTGCGAAACGGCTCGTTCCCGAATGATATCAGCATCTTCCTGTGCCTGTCTTTGTTAATGAAAAAATTTGCTGCAGGATGTTTTTTATTGAGTCTTCCGAATTCTGATTGAGACTCCTTGCAAAGTCTTAAGATATCCTCTTTACTGTAAGTAAAGTACGCCTTCAAAAGTTGAAGATTTTTTTGGTAATTTGGCTGTAAGTACCCCTCATTTTCAGGCCGCTCATGCCATAAATGAAAGGCGTTCGCCTCGGCCACATATGCTTTTTCCAACAATGGTATTTTAAATCCGGACATGGCATCATCTTCTCCTCCCCAGCCAACAAAGCGTTCATCGAAACCCCCGATTTGTTGATAAGCGCCTCTGTTAAAAACGGTAAGTGCGGAACAAAAAGAGATACTCTTCCTTGTCTTTCGTTTCATGGAGGTGATCTGGTTTAAAGACAGTGTACCTTTCAAGATCATGGTAGATTCTTCCTGTGTCAGGTCAATTAGCTTATTAAATGGTTTAATGGCATCATAGTTGTATTCTTCCAGGCAAAGTGTAAAGCTGTCCATTAATATTTCCGGATCGATGATCACGTCATTGTCGGCAAATGCTACTGCTTTTCCTGAAGCATATCGAAATCCGACATTGAGTCCCCAGGCCCTGTTGAACAAGCCTTCATTATGGGCGAATATATGTTTGCAGTTGGTGGGCAAAGCATCTTTATTTATTTTTTGTGTATTATCCTGTTCTACCAAAATGATTTCAATGTCCTCTTCTATTGATGAAATCCATTTCAAAATAAAATTGAGGTTGTTTTTTCTTGAAAGCGTACTCTCTCGATGTGTAATCACATAAGAACATTCCATGGTCATTGATTTAGGTAATAATTGTCGATCGCATCACAAAGCCGCTTGAACGGATGGATTTTTTGTTCATTAAGCAGTCTTGTAAAGGGAGGATTGAATGGTTTATTTTTCCATTCAAAATATTCCAGGTAGCTCTCGTCATCCCTGTCCAATTCCCGAATATAGTTGGCAAGGCTTTTGGCGCCGTCAAAGTCAAGAACGTTGATAAAACTCTTAGCTCCGGGGGCAAATGCTTCCACATTGGGCGCTCCCAAATATATAGGCACCGATCCTGCCGCAAGTGGCTGAAAGAATTTTTCAGTTACATAATCCCGGGAAATGGAATTCTCGAAGGCAATAGTGAATTTATAGCCGGTTATTAGCGACTCTTTTATCGAACAGCTATTGTCGTCTCCCGGCAGGTGGGAATTATTGAAAACCCTTCCATAGGAATCAATGTCCACGTAATCCATTAATTCCTTCAGATATTCCAGTCTTTTACTCTGGTTAAAATAGCTGGATATGAAGGCATTGATCATTTTGGTTTTTGCAGCCGGAGGATTCCTGAAAGACCTTTGATATCGTTGGTATAAGTAAGTATAAGGCACATCGGAATCTAAGCGGTAGGTCATTTTTAAGTCGAAATATTGCATAATTTCATCGTCCTTCAAAAAAGGATAGTTCACATCACTTTCGATACACCAGGCCACCCATATTTGATCATTTGGCTTATATGCATACGGGATTTGATACAGATCCGGAAGATGAAATACAATGATGTCAGCGGAACCATCCACGGACTTGTCAGTAGTAATTCGGTAATGTTTGCTGATGGTCTTCGGGACATCCAGTGGAGCGCCGTACATGGTATTATAAAAAAGTATCGTCCTGATAGTCATTAAAATTTGGGTTGATAGTATCACAGCCTCAACTTTGCAAGTTCGCATGCTCTTTCACCGCCAGGAGGCTATTACCGGAATAATTTCTTTGAATTTTTTTAATTTTTTGGGGGGATTCAATGATTTTTATATGACCAGATACCTTATTTCAGGGTTACTTTCAATTTGCAGGGAGGCCAGTAATTGAATAATGATATCAACTTCAGTGCGCTAACTATTAATTAATGTTCGCAGCGGATTGATAAACCTGTATATCAAGCGCGTTTCCTCGGTAATGATATCGGCTGTGCCGTCCATTTGTTGTATGAATTTCAGGGTTTCTTTATAGGTGGACTTCATGCCTTCCTCAAGTTCAATCTCTGCCAAATAACCTTCCTGCTCAGGCACCAATGATATAGTATTTACCCGGCCGGTCAGGATCCCATATTCCATATAAGGAAATCCGGAAAGTTTGATATTCACCTTTTGTCCGGTCTCCACCTTTCCAAGACCTGAAGAAGGAACAAAGGCCCTGGCGATGATAATGGTCTCTTCATCAGGAACAATAGTAGCCAGCCTCTCGCCTGCGTTAATGACCTGATTTTCGCTCCAATAGTTGGTCAGGGTAATTTTACCTTCTATAGGAGAGGTCAGCACATAATTTTCAAACCAATCATTGATTTGTGACTGGAGTGTTACTAACATCTCATCCAATTCACTTTGATACCTCTTTAAATCATTCACCCGTGTTAGTCTCAATTCTAAAAGACTTTCTTTTAGCTGTAACAATGACACCTCCACATTGCTGACAGATGCCTCAAAAGACAACATCGAAGATTTTTGCCCAAGGAACGTTTGCAGAGATCGTTCATATTCCATCTTAATGATTCCGTATCCTCCCTTGAAAAAAGCCATGGAATCCTCAGAAAAGATCCTTTGAGCCACCTCAAACTCCCGATGTTTCAACACCCATTGTTTTTGGATCAGGTCATATTGTTTTTCCTGGTTTAAGATCCTGGCCTCCAAAAGGGTTGTCTTTTTCCCGATCAGATCCTGTTCCAGATAATGGTTTAGATGATCGAAGCGCTTCTGAAAATTTACAAACGCATTTTGTAGTTTCCCTAATCTCAGTTGATCAGGAAAGCTGACGGCCTTAACTTCTTCAGTCCAATTTCCAGTGAAGCTTCCGAGCAAATTATTAAGGAGTTGCATGTGCGTATAATCAGCATCGCTTTCAAGCAGGGCCACTACGGTTCCGGGGTGTACATGCTCG
>NZ_JBXEQE010000027.1:0-101405 GCF_056858335.1 Agaribacillus sp. DX54 | reverse complement strand
TGCCTTTTCGATATGCCATAGGTTGTTGTAGCTCTCAATGATCTTTTTACTAGTCAATTTGGTATTAGTGATAGAGCCTTTTAACCCATCCCAGCGTTGATCAGCCTTGAACTTTTGGTAATCAATCTTTACGGTAAGTTCTCCTTCTAATTTAAGGTACTTGTTGTATCCTCGGTTGTTGATATTGGATTTGGTCAGTTTGCCTCGTTTCATTTGTTTTTCCAGTCTGTTGAGTCCTCTTTGCCGATTGTACTGGTCCTTACCGGCTCTTTTTTGCGAATAAGCCACGATGAGCTTAGTATCTTAGTATCATCCTTTCTTGACAAGCGAATGGCTTTGCCTTCTTCCCATTCTTGTTGCAGGATGTGTTCTTTGATCTGCTTAGCCTCATTTTTGATCCTTGCTCCAAGGATATACTGATAACCCTCTGCCTGTAATGTTTTGAGGTTATCATTTGACAGTAAGCCTGCATCAGCCACTACCACTGGCTTTCCTAATTCGAACCGGGTGGTAATCTTCTCCAGAAAAGGGATCAGGGTATGCCCCTTATAAGTATCTCCCTGGAAAATATTCATAACCGGTAGCATAGCCATGCCGACCTACTAATAAACCCAAATAGATTTGAGGGTTTTGGTGCTTTCCATCCTTTGAAAAACCTGTCTTACGAAGGTCATCCTCATCACTGGCCTCAAAATAAAGGGTAGTCATGTCATAGAAGACAACCGTTAAATTACCCTTTAATACTGCTATGAGCAAAAGCAATTTGTTCAACTTTTTCCTTAAGTCGGTCACTAAGTTTATCCAAAAAACGATAGATCATATCAACTTCCGGGTGTAGCCCCTGGTAACGATAAAGATATTCTGCGGTTTTTAGCTTACTAAACGGGCAATTACCAAACGACGAAATAATACTTCCTGAATTTGCCCAAAGCCGATATGATTGTAGAGCTTACCAAAAACCAGTTCGGGGCCTAATGTACTGATACTTGCATTGGCAAGACTTTCCATGGTCTGTTCGACCACCATATCTTGTTCAGAGATAAAAATTATTGACTGGGCAGAAAGTCGTTCTATCTCCTGCTTACCTAAAAGCCAGAGCTTTTCGATTTCCTGTTCGCTAAATCCACTTCCTATACGCTTAACTACTTGGTACTTGCCATAGGCTTTGGAGATGATTTGGACCGAAATACTACCTGAACGGTTCTTTTTTTTCGCAAAAACATGACCTAAAATAGCCATGGGACACCCAATGCACCACTAAAATCCCTCAAATTTTAACATAGAGAACGCTTCGTAATAAACGTGCGGAAAACAGGAGAAGTTGTGTTCAAAAACATTTCCCTGGCATTGATCGGCCGTGTTGATGATGGCGAAGGCAACAGCACACTCCGGGTGATTCAAATCAACAATTTTTAAGCGACCATGGTGTTAGAATGGGGCTGTTCAACAAGTATTACATTTCGACTTGTTTCAGGAAACGCTGAGTAAAATAAAAACCTTTATTTCTTAACCGGAGCAAACTTATCGAACAGCCCCACTTCGAATACTAAACCCCGATCCGATTAAATACCCTCACACACAAACCCCCACTGACACCCAAACTCCATTGACTCCTACTCAGTGACTGCCTAAAAGTTATCACTTTGCCGATAAGCTTCAATCACCGCCAACTCCCCCTCTTTCCCCTGTTTGGAATTGCCGTGCTCCATGCCCATGATGCCTGTGAATCCCTTTTTATAGATATGTTTAAAAATGTTTCTATAATTGATTTCACCGGTTGTGGGTTCCTTGCGGCCGGGGTTGTCTCCCATTTGGAAATAGGCGATTTGTTCCCAGGCGCGGTCGATGTTGGGGATTAGATTGCCTTCAGTGATTTGCTGATGATACAGGTCATTCAAAATTTTGCAGGCAGGGCTGTCGACAGCTTCGCAGATCATGTACGCCTGGGGTATTTTGGTCAGGAATAATCCGGGATGGTTGGTGTAAGCGTTAAGTGGCTCCAGGACCATGGTCAGATTGTGGGTTTCCAAAATTTCACTGCACCGCTTTAGTAATTCTATACAATTGGCGGTTTGGTAGTCCCAGGGTATTTTGGTGCTGTACATGCCTGGCACGACCGTCATCCATTTGGCATTACAGCGTTTGGCTATTTCTATCGAATTTTTGATATCCTTAAGCACAGCCTCCCTCCGGCGCTTATCCTCACCGGCAAATGTAACTTCTGAAAACGTAGCCGAAGCCACAAATACACCCATTTCCATGTCCAGGGCCTCCAGTTTTCGGCCGATTTTGGTTTGTACGGATATTTCCCGCTTTGGCATGCCGTTGTCTTCCAATGCATTGAATCCTGCTTCTTTCATAAAGGTGAGTTGATCCATCAAATCATCGCCGGCATGATGTTTAAACATGCCAAAGTGGGGGGCATATTTCAATTTAAATTTTGACGCTTTAGTGTTCATTGAGTTACTTTTCTCTGGTTTGGATGTTGTACTTAAAGCAGAAGGCACATATAATACTGAGCCTCCTGCCAAGACAGAATTTCTTACAAATACTCTTCTTTTCATATGTTATTACTACCTGAACATTAGTAGATCTTAAACTGACCTGGCACCGGTACCGGGTAGTTGCCATTTTCATCAGGCATCACAGGAGGATCGGAGTCCCAGGAAAGGTTATCAGGAACCAGTTGGCTGTCGAAGTTCATCGCCTGATCCCAGGTGATGACCTGTCCTGAATAAGTAGCCATTCTGCCCATGATCGCAGCCAGCGTACTTTTGGCACCGTTTTCTGCGTCGCTGATAACATCTCCATTACGGATGGCACTAAATAGCTTGTCGTGCTCGACCTGGTAAGGATTGGGATCTTTGTTGCCGCGGTGATTGTAGATAGTATTTCCCTGATAATCCTTTACCCTTCCTTTGTTGCTGCTGTTGGTGTAAGAAGTGCCTTTGGTGCCCTGAAAAACTTCATCGACCCTGGACATGGTTCCCGGTTGATGCCTGCATTGGCTGCTGATGATCGTACCGGAAGGATAAGTGAATTCCACAAAATGATGATCGAATATATGACCGTGGTCCTTACCTTTTCTCACCTGCCTTCCTCCCATACCCTGGGCAGTGGTAGGATAGTCATTGATGAACCAGTTGGCTACGTCGATATTGTGGATATGCTGTTCCAGAATATGGTCACCGCACAGCCAGTTGAAGTAGTACCAGTTTTTCATTTGATATTGCATTTCAGTCTCACCGGCTTCCCTGGGTCTTACCCAAACACCGCCGCCGTTCCAGTACACCTGGCCGGATATGATGTCACCGATGGCACCTGACCTTATGTTTTCAATCACCTTCAGATAGTTATTTTGATAATGTCTTTGTAACCCAACTACCACATTAAGTTTTTTCTCTTTCGCAATTTTTGCGTTTTCGAGCACTTTTCTTACTCCGGGCGAGTCGGTTGCCACAGGCTTCTCCATGAATACATGTTTGTTGTTGCTAATAGCGTAAGCAAAATGCTGGGGCCTGAAACCCGGAGGGGTGGCAAGTATAACCACATCGGCTAAATCTATTGCCTGCTTGTAGGCATCGAAGCCAATAAATTGTTGATCTTTGGATACCTTTAGCTTTTTCGAATTGCCGAACTTTTCAGTGATATGCTTGAAGCTTTTGTCAAGCCGGTTTTGAAATGCGTCGGCCATCGCTACCAGTTTAACCTTTCCTTCGGTGCTGAGGGCCTGTACTGCTGCGCCCGTGCCTCGTCCGCCACAACCTACTAAAGCGACTTTTATGGTGTCATCACCCAAAACATGGGCTGCCTGGCTCACCGGTAACTGTGAAACCATCAGCCCCCCTGAGACAAGGGCTGTGTTTTTGACAAACGCTCTTCTGGATTTTCCGGAATGATTCAATAATGATTGATTCGTCGTCGTTTTTTTCATGGTTGTTCAATAATTAGAATTAGAAACTTATTTACATGTATTTGACCGGAATTACCGGGAATTTTGTTACTTCCTTTGCACAGGGGACTGCATGACCTTACCATGTCAAACGCGCCGGTAATGATTTTCCCATCTCAGAACAAAAATTTAATGTTGCCTTCCCAATTTAATTATTTTTATTTTATTATTAAGATAAATTAAGCTTAACCATTCAGGTTTATCGACTTATGATAAGAAAAAGACTAAAAAAATTAGTACTGTGCCTCGCTGCAGCCTGGGTGCTTTTAAATGTTCCGGCACAAAACCTTTCATCAGACCAGGGTTTACGCTCATTTGACACTGTCGATAAAAAGGCGCAGGAATGGGTGGATTCTGTTTTTAACCAACTGTCGCCACGGCAAAGGATCGGTCAGCTATTTATGGCGGCAGCCTATTCCAACAAAGGCCGGGAGCATCGGCAGGAAATTTTGCATTTGGTCCGTGAATATGGCATAGGCGGGTTGGTGTTTTTCCAGGGAGGCCCGGTCAGGCAGGCAAATCTGACCAATCGATACCAGCAGGCTTCTGCTGTGCCCTTGCTCATTGCCATGGATGCGGAGTGGGGATTAGGCATGCGACTGGATAGCACCATAAATTTTCCTTATCAGATGGCTTTGGGGGCGATTCAGGATGATCAGCTCATTTATGACATGGGCAAAGAACTGGCTTTAAATTTCAAAAGAATCGGTATGCACATGAATTTTGCGCCGGTGGCAGACGTCAATAATAATCCTGCCAACCCTGTGATCAACTACCGTTCTTTTGGAGAGCAAAGGGAGCAGGTAGCCAATAAAAGTATCGCCTTTATGAAAGGTATGCAGGATCATGGTATTTTAGCTACAGCCAAACATTTTCCGGGACACGGTGATACGAATGTAGACTCCCACTATGATTTACCAGTCATTAACCATGGGAAAACCAGGCTGGATAGTTTGGAATTGTTTCCTTTTAAAAGGTTGATTAATGAGGGAATCAGCAGCGTCATGATCGCCCATATGAATATTCCTGCCCTGGATAGCACTGCCAATTTGCCATCGACACTTTCAAAGCCTATCGTGAGTGGATTGCTGAGGGAGAAGTTAAATTTTGAAGGGTTGGTAGTCACAGATGCTATGAATATGAAGGGTGTTACCAAACATTTTGCGGTAGGCGAGGCTGATGTCAGGGCCTTGCAGGCAGGTAACGATCTGATAGAATTTACAGAAGATATTCCAAAGGCCATCCAGGCGATCCGGGCGGCTGTTCAGCGGGGCGACCTGAAACAAGCCGATATCGACAGCAAATGTAAAAAGGTATTGCTGGCAAAATATCAGGTGGGTCTTGCTGATTCCAAACCTGTTGAGATCAAAAACCTGGTTGAGGATTTAAATAATCCCCGGATAAAACTGGTCAACCAAAAACTGGTAGAGGCTTCCATTACTTTGTTGAAAAATGAAAATGGCATACTGCCGCTAAAAGATTTAAGTGGCAAAAAATTCGCTTCTCTTTCCATCGGCAGCAAAAATGTTTCGGCTTTTCAAAAAATGCTGGAGAAATACGCCAAAATCGATCATTATAATATGGGCCTTAAAGCAAGTGCTGATGAAATCAATCGACTGGAAGGAACGTTGAGTCGATATGATCGGCTCCTTGTGGCCTTACATCAGGTGAGAAGGAGACCATCCAATAATAATGCCTATCCATCGGAAGTCAAACGTTTGGTCGGCAGAATGGCTGCAGGAGGAAAAGCGATCGTGACTGTCTTCAGAAACCCTTATACCCTTGCGAGGTTTGAAGGCATTGAACAGTCACCGGCACTCATCATGTGTTATTCGCAAAGCGAAGTTTCACAACGGATGGCTGCCCAGTTGATATTTGGCGGTATCGGTGCGCGTGGCAAGCTACCTGTGACTGTTGATGATCACTTTAAAACCGGAGATGGGTTGAAAATTTCAGGGATCGGCAGGTTTAAATACACTTTGCCTGAGGAGGCAGGTATGGATTCAGGGGTTTTGAACAGGGGGATCGATTCTTTAATGGAGCTGGCGATGGTAACCAAAGCTACACCGGGTGGACAGATACTGGTTGCAAAGGAAGGAAAGGTTGTTTTTCATAAGGCTTATGGATATCACAGCTATTTTGATACGGTAAAAGTCCGACTGGACGATTTGTATGATCTTGCATCGATCACCAAAGTTACCACCTCTTTGCCTATCATTATGCAATTGATAGATGAAGGAAAGATTAACCTGGACGATCCATTGAGCCAATATGTGCCGGAAATCAAAAACTCCAACAAGTCAGCACTCACCTTTAGAAGTATTCTTGCCCACCAGGCGAGGCTGGAACCGTGGATACCCTACTGGAAGAGCACTATTAAAAAGAATAACTCCGGCTTTAAGCCAAAAACTTTCAAAACCGATTCCTCCGGCAAGTACCCGTTGAAAATAGCTGACAACCTGTACCTTCACAGGAATTATAAAAAAAAAATATTTCACGCCATCAAAAAATCACCACTGGAACCCGAACCCGGCTACAAGTATTCAGGCCTGGCGTTTTATCTGTTTCCGTCAATGATTGAAAACATGACCGGACAGAATTTCGAAAGCTACCTTTACGCTCACTTTTATCGCCCTCTGGGAGCCACAACACTGACTTATAAACCGTTCCGCGATTTCCCGGTATCACAAATAGTACCTACTGAGTTCGACCTGCCTTTCAGACAAGTAGTGATCCATGGCCGGGTGCATGACGAAGGGGCGGCCATGATGGATGGTATATCTTCCAACGCCGGCCTGTTCAGTAATGCCAATGACCTGGCCAAGCTGTTTCAGATGTATATGAATATGGGAGCATATGGTGGTAAACGGTTTGTTTCAGAAACCACCATGAAAGAATTTACCCGTTACCAGTTCCCCGAAAACAATAACCGCCGGGGACTTGGCTTTGACAAACCGGCTTTGACCTGGAAAGCCAATGGCAACGCTGCCAAAGATGCCAGCCCGGAGAGCTTCGGGCATACCGGATTTACCGGTACCAGGGCCTGGGCTGATCCCAAACATCAATTGGTTTATATATTTTTATCCAACCGTGTACATCCTACCCGTTCTAACACCAGACTTTACCGCTTAAACACCCGTACGGAGATCGAGCAGGTGATCTACGATTCGATGAAGTAGTTTCCACCAATATATTATAATGCCTGAATTGTCAGCTATTTGCCAGTTCAAATCAAAGGGTTACCCATCCGGAATTTTGATTGTATCTATCCATGTTGTGAAGGCAATTTTTATGGAACACCTCATTCATCGGTCAGGTGTTTTTTTTTTGCCGGGTCGACTGAAAGTATTGAAAAGACAGCACCAGGAAACTCAGCAGTAATCCCAGACTTTCCCGCGATTCTTCTATGAAAGGTTTTTCGGCTTTCATGGATTTGGTAAGGTCGCCAATTTCATGATCGGAAAACAGCTCGATCAGGCCGGGAAAATAGAAGATGCTTCCAGTCATACAAATGATCATCAGGATGATAAGGGCAGGCCGGTTGTATTTTTCCCAAATGGCAAAACCTGATATGATTGCTACTACGGCATAAATAGCTACCCAGAAATAAGGATCGGGATCATTAAACTGAACGATGGCAAATAAAACAAAAATAATAGCCAGTACGATGTTAAGTATTTTCATAGGTACAATGTTTATTTTACCGGACCGGAACCTTTCTTACAATTTTTGAAAAGACTGCCGGAAAAAATCTTTTAAGATATACACCATATTTTTCTATTCCGCCAATATAAACTTCTTCCTTCTCTTTTTTAATTGCCCGGATGATTTTTTGTGCGCAAACTGCGGCCTCCATGCCACTGGCCTGGGCTTTATCCATTTGGTTGAAATTTTCCCCGGTACCTGCGAGGGCATTTACCGACACCTGGGTTTTGATGTATCCCGGGCATATCATGATGACTTTGATATTTTCTTTCCATAACTCAGCCCTTAGCGAGTCATAAAACCCATGTAAAGCATGTTTAGAGGCAGCATAGCCGGAGCGGTAGGGAGTACCGAATTTGCCAACCAGGCTGCTGACATTAACAAAATGTCCTCCCTTGTTTTCAATCATATGTGGTAAGAGATGCTTGGACAAGGCGATGGTTCCGAAAAAATTAATCTCCATGATTTTCCGGTCTACGGAAAGCATGGTCTCTTTCACCAGTGACCGCTGGCTTACACCACCATTGTTGACTAAAATATCCACTTTACCAAAAAACGCTACAGCTTCTTTTACCTTCTCATCCAATTCCGTACTGTTGGCCAGGTCGAGTGGCAGTACCTCAATGAGTGGCTGGATTTCATGTGGGCAATTTTTCTTTACCCTCATCAATTCATTTTTCCGCCTTGACGAAACAATCATCCTTACCCCTTCCCTGCACAGCGCATAGACCAATGCTTCGCCTATACCTGAAGACGCCCCGGTCACCCAAACTACCTTATTTATTAAATTTTTCATCCGTACCGCTATTTATCACTGTTGAAATCCGTATCCCACTACCAGTAGTCTATCCCACTACCAATAGTCATAGTATGGCTCAAAGCCATACTATGACTAGAACGCCATTACCTTCATTGAAACTTAAAATAATAAAATTCTGATGAGAATCCTTGTCCGCTGTTCACCTTCGAGCGAATTGTGTACGCTGGCGATACAAAATTAGTGAGAATTGAAAGAACACGTTTTTATAAAATCCTGTAAATCAAGAGATTAAAATATTGGCATGTAGATTGGTGCAGATGAGTTAAAGCTATTTTAAAAGGTCAAATACTCAAATTAAAAAGGTCAGACACCTCAAAACCAAAAACTATGAAGGCTTTATACTATTTTGCGATTGATTATTTTCAGAAGAAAAAAAAAATAAAAAAAATTAAAATTCGAAAAGAATTATTATTTCAGAATCAATCCATTCTTATAGGTTAAATAGTTAAAATGTCGTAGCGCCACAAAGTCTTGTGGCGCTACTGCATTCTCTGGCGCCACAAGATTTTGTAGCCTTGCGTTTAGCAATATTCATCAAATATCTGTGACAGGTGATCGGCAATCATCTCTGCAGACCTTCCTTCAATGTGATGTCTTTCTACAAAATGAATCAACTCGCCATCTTTAAATAAAGCGATTGAGGGAGAAGAAGGAGGGTAGGGGGCAGTATATTCCCTGGCTTTGGCGACCGCTTCCTGATCAACACCTGCAAAAACTGTCAACAATTCATTAGGCTTTTTGGTCGAATTCTCCACTGCCAACTTCACGCCGGGCCGGGCTGAACCGGCAGCACAACCGCAAACCGAATTAATCACCACCAGCGATGTGCCCTGGTGATCTTCAAGATGATTCACCACTTCGTTTCCTGTTTTTAACTCCTTAAAACCAGCAGTGGTTAAGTCTGCCCGCATAGGAGCTACTAATTCTTCTGGATACATTTTATTGTTTTTTTATTTGTTACTTAATTACATAAATCCTAATTCCAGTTTAGCCGCCTCCGACATCATGTCCGGCGAATAGGGAGGGTCGAAGGTCAGCTCGATTTGAACATCGTTTACACCTGCTATCTCTTTTACCTTCATTTCTATCTCAGCAGGTATGGTTTCTGCAGAGGGACATGATGGCGAAGTGAGCGTCATTTGAATGTAAACATTGTTGACCGGATAGACATTAATCTCGTAGATTAATCCAAGCTCATAAACGTCTACCGGTATTTCAGGGTCATAAACTTGCTTTATAGCTTCTACTATTTTGTCCTTTATCGAAATTTCCTGTGTTTCTTCTTTCATAATCATACGAACTTATGAGGCTTTACTTTCTATCTTGCTTTTATAGGCAATGGCATACATTTTCATTTGTTTAATCATAGCAACAAACCCGTTGGACCGTTGTGTACCGATAAAACGGTCCATGCCGATCCGATGAATAAAGTACAAATCCGCATGGATAATATCATCCACCTTTTGATCGGATAAAATGTTGACCAGTAAGCTCACCAGGCCTTTGGTAATTGCTGTATTGCTATCAGCGCTGAACCTGATACGGTCCTGACCTAACTCGGTTTTGAGCCATACTTTCGATTGACAGCCTTTTACAAGATTTTCCTCTACCTTATCGCTTTCCGGCAGGGGTGTTAATTTCTGCCCCAATTCCATCAGGTAAAAACTTGCCATTTCAACGTCTCCGTCCAATAGGGAAAACGCTTCTATGATTTCGTCTTGTCTGGCGTTAATAGATGATTTTTGCATGCTACTTAAACCTTTCCGCAATATTCTTCAACCCCTCTACCATGATATCGATTTCTTCAAAAGTATTGTACAAAGACAGCGATGCCCGTACAGTACCTTCGATATTGAACAGATCCATCAGTGGTTGTGTGCAATGATGTCCTGTTCGCAGAGCCACTCCCCTGGCGTCCATCATCATGCCGATATCAAAATGATGAATGCCTTCCATAATGAAAGAGACTACACTTATTTTATTTTGTGCGGTACCTATTAGTTTCACACTAGGGATAGTTTGTAATCTTTCGTTGGCATACTGCAAGAGCTCATCTTCATATTTGCTGATGTTTTCTTTGCCATATGCTTCTACAAACTCCAGGGCTCTCCTGATAGCTACTACGTCGCCAATGTTGGGGGTACCTGCCTCAAATTTATAAGGAATATCGTTGTAAGTGGTTTTTTCAAAAGTCACTTCCTTGATCATTTCACCACCGCCTCTGAAAGGAGGCATAGCTTCCAGTAATGGCCTTTTACCATATAAAATGCCAGTTCCGGTGGGGCCGAATAGCTTATGCATCGAAAATACATAGAAATCACAGTCCAGATCCTGCATATCAATTTCGATGTGTGCAGAGGCCTGGGCCCCGTCTATCAGAACTTTTGCACCATATTCGTGTGCTTTTTGTATCACCTCTTTGACCGGATTGATGGTACCCAGGGAATTGGAGATATGCACGATCGAAACCAGCCTGGTTCTTTCGGAAAGCATTTTTTCAAACGCCTCAAAAACGATTTCCCCCCGGTCATTGATAGGAATTATTTTAAGTTTGGCCCCTGTCTCTTCGCATAACATCTGCCATGGAACTATGTTTGAATGGTGTTCCATCGAAGAAATAATGATTTCATCCCCTTCCCCGATGTTGGCCCTTCCAAAGGTACTTGCTATTAAATTGATACCATCTGTAGTGCCATAGGTAAAGATGATCTCCTCAGCCTCGGGGGCATTCATGAATTCCTTAACGGCCCTTCTGCTTTCCTCAAAAGCCGAAGTAGCCTTTTCGGCCAGTGTATGAATACCTCTGTGTATGTTGGCATTGTACCCTGAATAATAATCGGTTAATGCCTCGATAACCCTCAATGGTTTCTGGGTAGTAGCAGCATTGTCAAAGTAAACCAACGGTTTTCCGTTTACTTGCTGGTGAAGAATAGGAAACTCCGCCCTGATTTTCCGAATATCGAGGCCGTGCTTGTTTAAAGTTTCGTAGTTGCTACTCATCTTGGTTATTTACCGGTTTAAACGGATACTTATATGGTGATCAATGTATTCTTTTAAAACGTCAATTTTAACATTCTCAAGAGCATCAATGGCAAAAGCGTATAACAAAAGCGACCTGGCTTCCTGTTCACCCAATCCCCGGGAACGCAAATAAAATAACTGCTCTTTATCCAACTGACCTGTGGTAGCGCCATGGGAACATTTCACATCATCGGCCCATATTTCAAGTTGGGGCTTGGTATTGATACTTGCCTCATCAGAGAGCAGGATGTTTTTATTGGATTGAAAGGCATTTGTTTTTTGCGCATCCTGCCGCACGTATATCTTGCCGTTAAAGACCCCGGTTGAATTACCTCCCAATATACCTTTGTAAAGTTCGTTGCTGTATGAGTGAGGCTTTCTGTGATCTACCATGGTTTGGTTATCAACATGCTGCCGATCATTCAGCAGGTATAAGCCGTGCATATTGGCTTCGCAGTGCTCATCGTCCAGTACCACATTCAAGTTGTTTCTGATCAGACTACCGGCCAGTGAAATGGTGGTGGTATTGAAGGTGCTTTTACCTGCCTGATATACCTGCGTATTGCCTACATGATAAGCATTGTCTCCTTGAATTTCAAGTTTGTAATAATCTATGTAGGCATTTTCATCGACAATTATTTCGCTTACCGTGTTGGTAAAAGCGGCCTCATTGCCATGGTGAATGTAATTTTCGATGATACTCGCCTGACTGTTTTTACCTGCGATTATCAGGTTTCTTGGCTGAACTGCCCAATTGGCAGCGGTTGAGTCGGATATGGAATAAATAACAATTGGCTTGTCGACAACCAGGTTGTCTTTTACTTTAATAAATGTTCCATCGAGCGAAAATGCAGTGTTCAGCGCAGTAAAGGGGTCTTTGTCAAATTCAGCATATTTGGCAAAGTAGGAGCCTACCAAATCCGGTTGTGACTCATAGGCACTTTTAAAATCGGTGATCTCCAGGCCCTTTAATGTAATATCCAGGTTTGACAACTCCTGAGAGAAACGACCATTGATCAAGACGACATTGTAGGCATCGAGACCTTTGATCAATAATTCGCTGATCGCTGCTTTTGAAATAGCCGGGATGCCCGGTGAAGCATAATCAAAATTGAATTGTTTCTTCAGCAACCTTGTAATCGGGGTATATTTATAGTTTTCGGTTTTCCGGTCGGGCATGCCTAATTGCTCAAATGACCGGATAGCTTTTTTTCTGGTTTGGTGAAAATCTGTGAGACTTTTGCCATTCAATTCTTTTTCAAAAATCCCGAATTGCTCAACGAAATTTTTATGTAAATCTATACTATTTGATGCGACCGTCATTGTCCTTATTTCATTTTTATAACAGAAAATAAACAAGCTCGATTAATGGATAGGCTCTACCTCCTTGATCCAGTCATAACCCTTTTCTTCCAGCTCCAGTGCCAACTCTTTAGCGCCGGATTTTACGATTTTTCCATTGTATAAAACATGGACGAAATCAGGAACTATGTAGTCCAGCAGCCGCTGATAGTGGGTTACTACAATCGTTGCATTGTCTTTAGACTTTAAAGTGTTCACCCCATTGGCCACTACTTTTAGCGCGTCGATATCCAGTCCGGAGTCTGTTTCATCCAGCACCGCAAGTCTGGGCTCCAGCATGGCCATCTGGAAGATTTCATTACGTTTTTTTTCACCTCCTGAAAAGCCTTCATTCAATGACCTGTTTAACAGGGATTTATCAATCTCAACCAGCTTTATTTTCTCTTTCATTAACGACAGAAACGATACTGCGTCCAGTGGGTCCAAACCTCTGTGCTCACGTATCTGATTCAGTGCGGTTTTAAGAAAATTGGTAGAGCTGACACCTGGTATTTCAACGGGATACTGGAACGCGAGAAACAGCCCTTCCCTGGCCCTTTCTTCTGCTTCCAACTCCAGTAAGTCTTTTCCCAGAAATTCAATGCTGCCTTCTGTCACCTCATAGTCCTCCCTGCCTGCGAGTACGGAGGCCAGGGTACTTTTTCCGGAACCGTTAGGTCCCATGATGGCATGTACCTCCCCGGGCTTTACTTCCAGGTTGATGCCTTTTAATATTTGTTTATCTTCTATAGAAGCATGCAGATTCTTAATGCTTAACATTTTTGTTCGATTTAGTAATAATTATTTGAAAGCTTTTAACAGATCTTTTAAGCTGCCATCTCGTACCGGATGGCAGGGTAAAAAATCTTCTGTTAGAATTCAATAAGTTTAACCTACGCTGCCTTCAAGTGTCAGCGCCAGCAACTTTTGAGCCTCGACCGCAAATTCCATCGGTAGTTGATTGAGTACCTCCTTACAGTAACCATTTACGATCAGGGCCACCGCACTTTCTTCATCGATACCTCTTTGCAAACAATAAAAAATCTGATCTTCACCAATTTTAGATGTGGTCGCTTCGTGCTCAATCTGCGCTGAATTATTGCTGGTTTCAATGTATGGGAAAGTATGGGCCCCACACTTGTCACCCATCAGCAATGAATCACATTGAGAGTGGTTTCTGGCATTTTTGGCGCGTTTGTGGATTTGTACAAGTCCGCGATAACTGTTTTGACTTTGTCCGGCAGAGACCCCTTTGGAAACGATCCGGCTCCTGGTATTTTTACCCAGGTGGATCATTTTGGTACCTGTATCTGCCTGCTGCCAGTTGTTGGTGACCGCTACAGAGTAAAATTCTCCTACAGAATGATCGCCTTTTAAAATGCAGCTAGGATATTTCCAGGTGATGGCTGAACCGGTTTCCACTTGCGTCCATGAGATCTTGGAATGATCGCCGGCACAAATACCTCT
The DNA here is from genome assembly GCF_056858335.1 of Agaribacillus sp. DX54. NCBI lineage: Bacteria > Pseudomonadati > Bacteroidota > Cytophagia > Cytophagales > Splendidivirgaceae > Agaribacillus > Agaribacillus sp. DX54. Next base: position 87,099 of record NZ_JBXEQE010000027.1, on the reverse strand, counting down.
TTTTGTTACAAAATTATATATGCCACCTTTTCCATCTTTATCACCCGGATACCAGTTTTGTACGGTAGAGTATTTTATCTCTGCATGGTCGCAAGCATATAATTCTACCACTGCCGCGTGTAGCTGGTTTTCATCCCGCATCGGCGCTGTGCAACCTTCCAGGTAGCTTACATAAGAGCCCTCATCAGCTATGATCAAGGTCCTTTCGAATTGCCCGGTATTTGCCGCATTGATCCGGAAATACGTGGATAATTCCATGGGACATCTCACTCCTTTAGGAATATAACAGAAAGAGCCATCAGAAAAAACTGCGGAATTTAACGCTGCAAAATAATTGTCATTTACCGGAACGACAGAACCTATATATTTTTTCACCAGTTCAGGGTGTTCCTGCACGGCTTCACTGAAAGAGCAAAAAATAATTCCTAATTCAGCCAGTTTATCTTTAAAGGTAGTAGCCACTGACACACTGTCTATGACAGCATCGACTGCAACCCCTGTCAATCTTTTTTGTTCATCCAGGGATATACCGAGTTTTTCAAAAGTCGCTCTTAATTCCGGATCCACCTCGTCCAGACTTTTGGGGGCCACCTTTTGCTTGGGCGCCGAATAGTAGATGATATCCTGATAGTCTATTTCCGGATAGCTAACATTAGGCCATTTCGGTTCCTTGAGTGTGAGCCAGTGCCTGTAAGCTTTCAACCGCCACTCCAGCATCCATTCAGGTTCATTTTTTTTGCTGGAAATGAACCGTATAATGTCTTCATTAAGGCCTTTGGGCGCTGAATCTGCTTCTATATTGGACTCAAAACCGTATTTATATTCAGAGGAAGTTAGTTCTTCTAATATTTCAGTGTCTTTACTCATTTCTTTGCATATTTAGACTTATTAAAAATAACGAGGTAAAGTTACAACATAAAATCATTTTAAAAGTTTTTTATAGCCAATATTTAGTTTCGATTTTGTGATAGATAAAATCGATAATATATGGTGCCATTTATGCGTATTTGGCTGATGAAAATTATTTAAAATGATTCTAAATAAGAACTTTAGTGGTTAAACGCGCTCACCCCCCTAAAAGTTTTGAGTTTGTGAAAATTTATAGATCCAACTGAATGTGGCGATTAAGTGTTTCTTCCAGGGAGATAAAGGTTTCGGTTCTTTCTATACCTTCGACTTTTTGGATTTTATCGTGCAATACTTCTCTTAAATGCTTGGTATCGCGACAATGAATTTTGATAAATATACTATAGTTACCAGTTGTATAGTGAATTTTCACGATTTCCGGGATAGCTCTCAAATCTGTGGTTACCTGATCATATAAGGAATTCTTCTCTAAGTAAATACCCATAAATGCGGTAATGTCGACACCCATTTTTGAATAATCCATTTTAAGGGTGGTGCCTTTAACTACACCCATTTCTTCCAGCTTTCTCATTCTAACATGAACCGTACCCCCTGACACATATACTTTCTTAGCAATTTCCGTATATGGAATCTTAGCATCATCCATTAAAAGGGATAATATCTTAAGATCTATTTTGTCAATTTCATAATTTTTATCCGCTTTGGAATCCATATTTTGAGATATTTATAATATATTTTATGCAAAAGTAAATGAAATGTAAATTTTTAGCAAATTTATTAAAAAAATTTTAATTTTTTTTCTTATCTATTAAATTTGTAATCACAAAATAGTTAAACATACACTGTAGGGTGTTGAAATTGGCAGACAAGCCCTCCTGTCTCGAGGGTGGAGATCACTGGATAAACTACATATAGAGCTTGTGTGTAGCTAACTTCTCCGTGGAGGTTCGAGTCCTTCCCCTACAGCTTTTTTTGGGTTTATGTTGTTTATTTATTAAAGGGGTTGCTTATGTAACCTCTTTTTATTTTGTCCAATCTTGATTATTTTTAGCAACTTTATTTATTTTCGGATAAGCGGTTACCGTTTAATTTTTTTCCGAAAATAGTATGTTGATTTAATTTAATTCATTCATTTTACCCAAAGCGAAAAGTATGGAAAACTATCCATGGTATAATGCCTACCCAAACGGTGTCCCAAAAGAAATCAATCCCGATCAGTATTTATCTATTTTAGAGCTATTTGAAGAATGTGTAGAAAAATTCGGTGATGCACCTGCCTTCATCAATATGGGGGCAGGTCTTACCTACAGGCAACTGGATGTGGAGAGTAAAAAATTTGCCGCCTACCTGCAAAATGTGGCAGGACTGGAAAAAGGTGACAGGGTAGCTATTCAAATGCCTAATCTTTTGCAGTTTCCGGTGGCCCTGTTTGGGGTTTTAAGGGCCGGAATGGTAGTGGTGAATACCAATCCGCTTTATACATCGAGGGAAATGGCCCACCAGTTTAATGATTCCGGGGCCAAAGCGGTGGTAATATTGACCAATTTTGGCCACAATCTTGAAAAAATATTAAAATATACCCAGATAAAACTGATCATTACCACCGAACTGGGCGATTTGCTGGGTGGGGTCAAAGGGCATTTGGTGAACTTTGTGGTCAAAAGAATAAAGAAAATGGTGCCGGCATTTAATCTGCCCGAGGCTATACCTTTCAAGCAGGCGCTGAGGGAGGGTAAAAGACAGGTATATCACCGTCCGGAAACAGATGCTGAAGACCTTGCTTTTTTGCAGTATACGGGAGGTACAACCGGTGTTTCAAAAGGGGCTATGCTGACCCACAGAAACATGGTCAGCAATATGGAGCAAAATTGTGCATGGATGGGCGTAGACCTGGATGATGGAAAAGAGGTGGTCATTACAGCACTTCCGTTGTATCATATTTTTGCCTTAACTGTCAATTGCCTTACTATGATGAAAAAAGGTGCCAAAAATGTCCTGATCACCAATCCAAGGGATATGCCTGCATTCATTAAGGAGTTGAAAAGATATCCTTTTTCAGTCATAACCGGTGTAAACACTTTGTTTAACGGCCTGCTGAATCAACCGGCTTTTCAGCAGGTGGATTTTGGCAAACTGAAAGTGGCTGTTGGCGGGGGCATGGCTGTGCAGGATGCTGTGGCACAGGAATGGAAAAGGATAACCGGCAGACCGCTGGTCGAAGGATATGGATTGACAGAGACTTCTCCTGTCCTCTCTTGCAATCCCCTGGATGGTTCAGAGAGACTGGGTACTATAGGGTTACCCTTTCCAAGTACAGAGCTTAAGCTGGTGGATGAAAATAATCAGGTGGTACCAGTAGGTGGAGTAGGGGAAATTTGTGCCCGTGGCCCGCAGGTTATGAAGGGGTATTGGCAAAAACCTGAGGAAACGTCCAATGTATTTATGGTAGATTGGCTGAAAACCGGGGATATGGGCACAGTGGATGAAGATGGCTTTTTCAGAATCGTAGACAGGAAAAAAGAGATGATTAATGTTTCAGGGTTTAATGTCTATCCCAACGAAATAGAAAATGTTATCGCCCTGATGGATGGGGTGCTGGAGGTAGGTGTGATTGGTGTTCCGGATGACAAATCTTCTGAGGTAGTAAAAGCCTTTATTGTCAAGAAAAACCCGTCTGTCACTGAAGATGAAATAAAGGAATTCTGTAAGGAAAATTTGACTGCCTACAAGGTGCCTAAATTCATTGAGTTCAGGGATGAACTGCCGAAATCAAACATTGGCAAGATTATGCGGAGGCTGCTTAAAGAGGGGGAGCCGGCGGAAGAGTAGGGGTGTTGGTGGGTTTTGTGGGATAGATAGTTATTATGGTGGGGTGTGGAAGGGGTTTTGAATTGACAATTGACAATGGAAGATGGGGGGGGGTAGGTTTGTGGCTGATAATTGGGGTTTTTCTATTTACTTCTTTACGGAATTTGACCTTTGATTTCCTTTTTTATGTAGTCTTTTGCTTTTTCGAGGTCCTCAGGGGTATCGATACCGAGGCTTTCGAGGTGTGTTTCGGCAACTTTGATGGTAAAGCCATTTTCGAGCCACCGCAATTGCTCCAGGGATTCTGCTTTCTCTAGTAAAGACACTGATAAGCCGGCGATTTGGAGCAATATGTCGGTTCGGTAACCGTAGATGCCCAGGTGTTTATAAAACGGGTGTTCGCCCAGCCAGTCCTCCTGTTTTTTTCCTCTTAAGAATGGAATCGTAGAGCGGCTAAAATAAATGGCTTCGTTTAGGGTGTTTTTTACCACTTTTACTACATTGGGATCAAACAAGGTATCTGCGCTCTCGATGGGTTTAATCAGGGTGGCGATTTGGGTTTGTCTGTCGAGTAAGTCTGCCAGCGTATCTATCGATTCAGGGGAAACAAAAGGTTCATCTCCCTGAATGTTGATCACATAATCAAATTTTTCTTCCAGTTTCCGGACCACTTCTACACAACGGTCGGTGCCGCTGCGGTGTTCGGTACTTGTTAACATGACGTTTCCCCCGAAGCCTGTTACGTGGTCATAGATTTCGCGGTGGTCCGTGGCTACCATGAGTTTCCGAATAACCTGGGTTTTTGCAGCCTGTTTATAAACCCGTTCAATCACTGATTTTCCGCCAAGATTGGCCAGGGCTTTGGCAGGAAACCGGCTGGAAGCATACCTTGCGGGGATAATTCCTAAAATTTTCATCGCAATTTCAGGCTTTTTTTACCTTTAGGGAAGTACCTTCGTCACCGATCACTATGACCTCTTCATCTTTATTGATAAAGCTTCCCCTTGTATAGGCATCGTATAACTCATTGTCAATCATTATTTTACCACTTGGTCTTAACACGGTATAAGCAATTCCTTTTTTATTGAGCATGGATGTTTCGCTGACATTAGCCGTATAACCCTCACTACTCTGCTGCGTATCTACCAGTGCAATTTTTTTAAAAAACTTTGTTTGTGTGAATTTTACCCCTCCCATAAACATTAACATAAAACCTCCCAGCAGTCCCACCAAAGCCACCGTTGCGGCCAGAAAAATATCTTTTATTTCTACAAATGAGAAATCAAAATTTTCATTGTTGAGCATGACCAGAATCAGTGATCCAATAGTACAGATGAGACCCATCACGCCAGCAACGCCAAAACCGGGAATCACAAATACCTCTAACGCAAGCAGCGCAACACCCACAAAAAAAACAGCTATTTCCCAGTTTTCAGCGAGACCATTCAGATAATAAGGCGTAAAATACAAAATCATGGCAGTGACAGAAGCCAGGATTGGAAATCCGACACCCGGTGTTTGCAGTTCGAAATAGATGCCTCCAATGATGATCAGGATCAGTAATCCGCTGATCACAGGATTCAGGAAAAAGGCAATTATTCTTTCTGCCGCATTCAATTCATGCCTTTCCAGCCTGTAATTTTCAATATTGTTTCTTGTCAGAATTTCTTCAATGCTACTCACCTGCGCTTCACAGTACCCATATTCGATAGCTTCTGAAGTAGAGAAAGTGATCACCTCTCCGGCTTTTGAGATCCCTTCCACTTCCAGATCCTCATCAACCATGGCTTCGGCAATCCGGGGATCCCGGCCATTGGCTTCGGCTGTGGATCTCATAATCGATCTCATATAGGACTGGTATTTATCAGGCGCAGCCTGTCCGTCCTGGAAGACTACCGTAGCAGCTCCGATGCTGGCACCCTTGGCCATGTAAATACTGTCACAGGCAATTGATATCAGGGCTCCGGCCGAAGCGGCGTCTTTATTGATAAAAACAAATACCGGTTTCTCAAATTCCAGAATTTGTGTTCTTATATCGTCGGCATCTGTCAAAACCCCACCGTAGGTATCCATCTCTATTATCAGGTAGCTGGCACCGATCTCCCTCGCCTTTTCCAATCCCAGCCGTACATAACGATTAGATCTTGGATCGATATCGGATTTAATCTCCATCACGAAAACCAATGTTTCATCTTCGTTCGTTGATGTTTGGCTGGAAACCGGGCTGGGGACCATCAGCCATCCTGTAAACAACATGCTGACAGTGATAATCCCGGAATATACTTGATTTTTTATGAAGTTGTTCATTCTTTGATTTTATTCAGGGAATAAAATTAATGAATTTATAAATATAAATGATTGGGATGAATATATTGGCTTTTATACAGAGTAATGTTCTAAAAGGCCTTTTGTATTGAGTAATCATTCTTTGAACGTTAATTTTGTCTTTATTTTCAATGAACCATCCATTTGCCGGAATAATTAATAAATTTTCAGGATCAATTGTCAATAATTTAATTATTTTGTGCAATAAAAATCTTTTGCTTGCAATACATGGCCCTAATTAACGTAAATTTTAATACATACTTAAATTTATTGCCAAAGGTGAAGTCCGTTATTATTGTTTTTACACTGATATCATTAGCATTCTATGGAGAGGCCACTGCTTTTACATCCGTAAGCGCAGATTCAATAGGCCTGGAGACCAACAAGGATGGTAAAACGTATATCCTGCATAAAGTAGCCCCCGGTGAAACGTTGTATTCGCTGTCCCGAAGGTACAAAGCCCCGGTATCCGGAATACTAAAATCCAACCCGGGAGCTGAATCAGGCATCAAGGTTGAACAAATTTTGAGAATACCTTATGAAAAAAAGCCTGAACTGGCAAAAGGCGCGGTAAGTCATGTGGTGAAGCCCAGCGAAACCCTGTATTCTATCTCCAGAAAGTATAATGTGAAGCTTTCCGATATAAAAAAGTGGAATAATCTTGAAGGCACGGCCTTAAACATAGGCCAAACCCTGGTTCTTTATCCCAAAGGTGGTGGAAAAGACAAAAATACGGTTGCCAACACCCCGGCAACGCCAAAGGCCGGTGAGGGGGATTTTGTGCACACCGTAGCCTCTGCAGAAACCTTATATTCCATCTCAAGAAAATACAACGTAGCCATGGCAGATATCAAGAGATGGAACAATTTAGATGATGTTAGTTTGAATATTGGTCAGAAATTAATTATAAAACCTTTAAAACAGCCTGTTGCCCGCAAAGATAAACCAGTTGAAAAGCGTAAGAAGGAAGTCGCCGAAGTTTCCGGCAAACCAACCGGAAGTCAGACCAAGGATTCAGGCTACAAAGCGTATAAAACCTCTATGGAGGAAATAAAACGAGTTAATACCAGCAACCCACAATCCCGGAAAAGCAGTAATACCGGCGGCTTTAATAAAGTAGTTGAGCTTGGCTTTGCAGAGGTGATCAAGACAGAAAAAGAGTCTAAAAAATGGCTGGCCCTCCACCGAACCGCCCCCATAGGCACCATAGTGAGGGTGAAAAATGAGATGAACAACCTCTGGGTATTTGTCAGGGTGGTGGGTGTGCTGCCCGAAACAAGTGTCAATGACAAGGTTTTGATTAAAATATCCCAAACTGCCTACGATAAGCTCGGGGCCATTAACGATAGATTTCCAGTTGAAATATCGTACGTCCCCTAGCGCTTTCAATGCTCATCTCAAAGACTTTCTCGAGGAGAAAGTTAGCCAGTTTAACAGACCGGCGTTTATTGCGGATGATCCGGTATGCATTCCTCATCTGTTCTCCTTAAAGCAGGACCGCGAAATCGCAGGGTTTTTGGCTGCAACGCTTGCCTGGGGGCAGCGAAAAACGATCATTAATAAGAGCAAGGAGCTTTTGAAGTATATGGATAATGCGCCATATGACTTTGTTCTTAATCATCAGGAAAAAGATCTTTCAAAGCTCTTGAGTTTTAAACACCGTACTTTTAAGGATATCGACACCTTATATTTTATTGCGTTTTTCAAACACTTTTATCGAAACAACCAAACGCTCGAAAATGCCTTTATCAGGGGTATGGAAAAAGACGGTGAAAATCTTGAGGTGGGACTGATTAACTTTCACAGGTTGTTTTTCAGTTTACCTGATTTTCCGCAAAGGACCAAAAAACACGTCGCCACGCCCGAAAGGAATTCTGCCTGCAAGCGAATCAACATGTTTCTGCGTTGGATGGTGAGAAAAGACAATAATGGTGTAGACTTCGGCCTATGGAAAAAAATAAAACCGGCCCAACTCATCTGTCCCTGTGATCTCCACGTAGACAAGGTGGCCAGAAAACTGGGACTGATTACCCGGAAGCAAACCGATTGGAAGACAGCGCTGGAGCTGACCGAAAACCTTAAAAAGCTAGACCCCCGGGATCCTGTTAAATATGATTTTGCCTTGTTTGGGTTGGGAATTCTGGATAAATTCTAAACCACTTTGGACTTTTGCGGATCGTTAGTCCACGCTGCGGGATTTTCCCTCCAGCCTTTAAGTAGTTCAACCTCCTTTTCGGAAATGATGCCCTGCTGTAAAGCTTCATCAATTAACGTATTATAATCACTTAAACAAACCAATGGAATGTTGGCCTCCCCGAAGTTTTGCCGGGCAGTGTCAAAGCCATAGGTAAATATTGCAACCATACCTAAAATTTTGAATTCGGCTTCCTTTAATGCCTGGGCCGCTTTAAGTGAACTACCCCCTGTTGAGACGAGGTCTTCGATCAGTACAACCTGCTGGTTTTTTGTGACTTTGCCTTCAATCATATTTTCCATCCCATGCCCTTTGGGTTTCGATCGCACATATAAAAATGGCAACCCTAATTGTTCAGCCACCAGTGCTCCTTGCGGTATTCCGGCGGTAGCGACACCTGCTATGGCTTCTACTTCCGGATAATTGAGTTTTATCTGCTCAGCCAACAGGTTTTTTATATAAGATCTTACCTCGGGGAAGGACAGTGACAGCCGGTTATCACAATATATAGGTGAATTCCATCCGGAGCTCCATACAAAAGGTTTTTGAAGGCTCAACTGAATAGCACCGATGTTCAACAGCATTTTTGCTATTTGATGTGATTGATCCTGATTTTCTATGATTTTTATCATGGTGCAAATTTACAATAATATTTACTTGAGACATAAATTTATGTTTGTAACACAATCAGATATTTTTTTCATTTGTACATTGTTTTGATATACCGTTTATATGAAAATATTTATCAATGATATTCCGGTTAATATCGTGCCCAAAAAGAGCCTGAAGGAATGGGATAAATATCACACCATTAAAAAGGGGGACAATAAAATGATCTCCCATCTGGACTTAACCGGTGATATACTTTTTGTAGATTTGGCAGGGAATGAATTAAAGGTATTTCTGGTTTTAATGCAGGATAAAAAATTTAAAAAAGCCACATCTATCACCTTTGCGGTAAACGACTACCGTGAGGCAAAAAAACTGGTGAAAGATCAGTTTACCATTGTGAAGGCAGCAGGTGGATTAGTCTTGAAAGGGGACCGGTTTTTACTGATAAACCGGCTGAAAAAATGGGATTTACCAAAGGGAAAATCGGATAAGGGCGAAAAAATGAAAGAAACCGCGGTGAGAGAAGTTGAGGAAGAGTGTTCGATCAAGGTAAATTTGATAAAAAAGATTGGGGTGACCTGGCATACTTATACGCAAAACGATAAACGTATTCTAAAGCGAAACAAATGGTTTCTAATGGAGTGCCTGGATGACCGGGATATGAAGCCTCAGGTTGCGGAAAATATCGAGGAGGTTGGCTGGTTTGATCAGGAAACACTTGCAAAGCTTCTAAAAACCTCCTATCCTTCCATCGTTGAGGTTTTCAGACGCTACAGCACCAAATTTGCCCATAAACTAAAATTACCATAACACCTACCTCTTCTCCATCCCCCCAATGCCTTCCACCCCACCCATCCTACACCCAATCACCTTCCCCATTAAAGCATTAAATTCACACCCACACCCACACCCACACTCTTCTTTACAACTTGAAGGGAACAAAAGGTGAAATATCAGCCCCATATTTATGAATTTCACGGATAATGCTGGAATTAACGGCGGCGTATTTTGGCGAAGTAATGAGGAAAACGGTTTCAATTTCCCGGTTTAAGTTTCTGTTCACCTGCGAAATGCTGTTTTCATATTCAAAGTCTGTGGTGTTACGCAGGCCTCTGAGTATATAGTTGGCACCATGTTTTTTGGCCAGATTGGCCGTGAGTTCGTTATAAATGACCACTTTAATGTTAGGGTATTTGACAAAATTATCATTGATCAATTGCGCCATTTTTTCTACTTCAAAATGTCTGACCTTTTTAGTATTATGACCAATACCGATAATAATTTCGTCAAAAATCTTTAAGCCTCTCAACACAATGTCTTCATGGCCTTTGGTAAAAGGGTCGAATGATCCTGGGAATATGGCTTTTTTCAGCATTTATTCACAAAGGAATGTATTGTAGAGATCGAAATACTGATGATCATCGGCTTCGTCAAACATGTAATTATAGTTCAAAAAATCAGGTTTGGTGCCAAAAGAAACATGTCTGAAATGCTTATACAGTTCTTTAAACAGTGCTGAGTCCTTCGTAATGCTTCCCCACACGATGACTTTGGAGCGGTTTTGGTCCATGTCATAAAGCTGGAAGGCATTGGCTACGTATCTGAAATACTCCATGGTCGTATTATAGGCAAACTTGTTGTAAAGCTCCAACTGGCGATTTCTGGTGATAATAATACTTACATGGCTTCGGTCTGTAAATATATACATCGACCGGTTTTCACTATGATCATCATAATTCAGAACACCTTCGATCAGCGCATTTCCCTGATGAATTACATGAACAGTGCTGTTGGGGTAAAGGGAAAACAGCCAATCGGTGAATTTCTTGCTGGCGGAGAACACCGCAACAGCCTCTGTCTTTATGTGCTTATAATAGTGGATTTTTTCCTCATCGACATTTATTTCACAGCTTAGCTTCAGATAAGCTGCCAGATTATCTTTATCAAACAAACTTTCCGGAACCAAAGTGAATTTTACGTTTTTGATAGAGAACTTGACCGAATTCCAAAATCCGGCGTGTAGCACATGATGATTTTCAAACAATTGCGACAACGTAGCGATTAGTGCATCGATAGATTGGCTGTCATTTAAAATATAATCCTCCAGTAACAGACAATTGTTGGTCTTGCTGTCGCTGATGCATAACTGAAAGTCGTTTTCAGCAAGCTGAATGGACAAATTATAGCGATCAAGACTTTCTATATCAAACTTGTCATCTTTGATTTTCTTTACCTGCCGATAGTTTGCGGTTGTATTTTCCAAAATATTTTTTATTCCCCCCAGTTTCCGGACGTTGTAATTTCTGTTCTTGATCCAAACCTGAGAGGTCTTCTGTTTTTTATTTCGCTTTCTTCTTTCCTGGTTTTATCAATAGGATCGACATCACGGACTTCAATCACATCTACTGTTACGCCGGATTTGGTGATCTTATCAGCAAAAATCTCAAATTTTTTATTGCTTTCCGGTATCAAAGGAAGATCTTCAATGACCAGATTTGGATATTTTATTCTGGAAAACAAAGAGTCCCTGACATTAACAGCATCCAGGGTGTCGACATGTACCACCAGGGAATCTGCTCCATAGTCTAAAGGAATAATCTCTTCCCGTCTTTCAACTACATAAATCTTGCCATTATTTATAAAAGATATCAACTTGTCCCAATCACTTGTATATTGCCCATGTACCGCCTGGTATGCTATTTGTGCCTCTCTGATCATTTTTAATTTTTCAACTACCCTCGCTTCGACTTCGGCAATGCGCCGTTTACTTTCGATGTCGCTGTAGATTAAATTAACCAAATAGGCGGCTAACCCGATGGCAATAACTAAAAAGACATAGGTTAAAATCTTCGTAAGGTTCATATTTTTTTTCTTTTTGATGCAAGTATTTGTAGGTTACGAGGTATCTCAATTAATTCAACCGCTATATTATGGAAATATTTTTAATAATTAAAATAACCATTCATTTTTAAAAGCCCGGAAATTGAATGGCAATGACTGAATAAATTATGAAGCTCATTTTCCTTCATAGCCGCTATTTCGGTGAAGGAAAAAAATTTAATTACTTCCAGAATTTGATGATTTTCGTCAAATTCCGGATCACTGCCGAGTCTCAATTGACCACCGGTTCTTTCTACTAAAAAAAACAATTCAATGGCATGAAACGGTGGCTTTACAAATTCATTTACAAACCGCAACTCCGATACCCGGATTTGCAACCCGGTCTCTTCCAGAAATTCCCGTTTGAGATTTTCTTTTAACGAAGACCCGTATTCAACACCTCCTCCCGGCGGGATCCACAAATGCCCATCGCCAAGCCCCCGGTGCTTTATCAGTAAAATTTTTTCTTCCTCTATTAATAAGCCGCATACTCTTACCCTTAGTTTATTACCATATTGACGTCCAATTGAGTTTTCCATACAACGATTACAGTATTCTAATAATCAATCATTTATAAACATGACACCCTATACCTCCCCTCAAATCACACAACCCGTCTTGCGCCAGCGTCTCGTACCTGTTGCACAACATTTTCTACAAAATTCTTTGTGTCTTAGTGTCTCCGTGGTGAAAAATGGCTAACCACAAAGGTACCAAGACACAAAGTCTGGACTTGCTCATTTCATTTGCTGTATGCATAATGATCATTTTAACAAAAAGTCACGCAAAAATGTCATAAAAATCGACTTTTGAATAAAAAAATTCAAATTTATGTTCTAACTTGTAGTCAGTCAATGGCCGGGAAAGATTTCCGGTGGCCTTGCGTATAATTTTTTGCAGGCGTTAATTTTTTAAATTTTATGATCGAAAATTTCATGTGGATGCCCTATCCATATGTAAGATACACTTTCTGCCTTGTTTCGGGTATATTGATGTCTGGCTATGTAGGCGCACCTGCTGTTTTTGAGATACTGTTTGTTGTTTCGACGGCAGCTTTTACCATCACGTTTTTGTTCAGGCGGTGCCTGCCAGTCGCTTTTTGCCACAACTGTTTTGGGTTCCTGGGTATGCTGATAATTTTCGGCCTGGGTGCAATAAGATTTGAGCAAAATGATCACAGAAATAATCCCGGTCACCTTACCAGGTTAAAGGACGCTATTAGCCATTACACGGCTACAGTGACAGGTGATGCCGTTAATCTTAAACACTATTCAAAAGTCCGGGTTTCTGTAAACACCGTCAAAACTCAAAAAGGTTGGCAAAATTCAACAGCCAAAGCCCTTCTTTATCTAAAACAAGATACGCCGGTATTTGCGGTTGAGTATGGAGACAGGTTATTGCTTAAGGGAAGTCCCGGTATGATTAAAGGCTCATCCAACCCCGGAGCCTTTGATTACCAAAACTATATGGCCCTGCAAAATGTCTTTCATCAACATTTCGTCAGCAGTGATAAAGTAGTCAAATACGACCGGGGAAAACCTAATTTCATACTTTACAAAGCAATTCAGGTAAAAAAAGGCGCTAAAAGCATTATTGACGATGCCGTGCGGAATCAACGGGAAAAGTCAATTGTGATGTCATTGTTGATTGGTGAAAGGGCCACGTTGGATACTGAAGTGAAAAAAATCTATAGTGAGGTGGGTGCCATGCATGTTCTGGCAGTTTCAGGCCTCCATGTTGGGATCGTTTACCTGTTGTTGTCCATTGTCTTGGGCTTTTTAAAAAAAGACAAAAAGCTCAAATGGCTTTTCCTGGTTATTTGCCTGATGGCACTTTGGTTTTATGCGATGCTGACCGGGTTGTCCACTTCAGTGTTGCGGGCAGTGGTGATGTTTACATTGATATTACTAGGTGACACCCTCGGCCGGAAGTCCAATATATATAATAACATAGCGCTGGCTGCCTTTCTGTTGTTGCTGTTCGACCCGAACTATTTGTTTCAGGTGGGGTTTCAATTGTCGTTTGCCGCTGTGACCGGGATAGTCTACCTGCAACCTAAAATTGCAGCGTGGTTTCGATTCAAAAATATGATATTAGACAAAATCTGGCAGCTAACAGCAGTTTCCCTGGCAGCACAACTGGCTACTTTTCCCATTTCACTTTATTACTTTCACCAATTCCCCACATATTTCTGGTTAACCAACCTCCTGGTGATACCGTCAGCTACAGTGACTGTTATTTTAGGAATTATTGTGTTATTCCTGGGATCACTGGACATGGCGGCTGCTTTCTTTTCGGGCTTATTAGAAAAAGTGGTCTTCTTCACGAATGAAGGCCTGGCGTTAATACACACCATGCCATTGAGTAGCATTCGTGATCTTTATTTTACCACCAAGGACATGCTTTTGATTTATGCGGTGATAATAGTCCTGATAAGATTTCTTTGCACCTTTAAAATCCACTACCTCGGTTTAAGCCTGTTTTTACTTGGCCTGTTTTCATCAGAAAATGTACTTCATTATTTGCGTACACTTCGGCAACGTCAAATTGTTTTTTATGATATCAATAAAATATGTGCTATTGATTTCATCGATGGTCGTGCGCACCACCTTTTGCTGATGGCAAACCATCAGGTGCCCCTTCCGGATTTGCACGCGTCTGTAGTCAATCACCGGCTGGTCCTTGGTTTGAACAGCAGGGATCTCGCCAGTCCAAAGGTAGTATACAATGACTTTCAGTCCTCTGATAACAAGGGTTTTGAGTTTTTTTACTGGAAAGGCCTTGTTTTTCTCCTGCTTAATAAAACAATGAGTTTCTATCAGGATTCCCTGAAGAAAATTAACATAGATTATCTTGTGATTAATAATCAGGCGATTCGGGATTTTGACCAAATTGCAAAAAATTTTGAGTTTAAGCGATTAATTATAACCAACCTTAACCCTTCCGGGTACGCATCGGAACTGTATAATTATTGTTTGCAGAATCAAATAAGCGTTCACTCGGTGGTTCGTAACGGGGCTTTGGTAGAGAACATCGGACAAAAGAATAATTTAGATTAAAGAATTATTATTTTAATATTTTTATGGAACAGGTTGACTTTTATGACAAAAACATTGCCGTATAATGGACAAAGCGCAGCAAATATTAAAGAAATACTGGGGGCATGAGGCCTTCAGACCGCTGCAGGAAGATATTATAAACGCGGTGGTGTCGGGCAGAGATACGTTGGCTCTCCTGCCTACCGGTGGTGGGAAATCAATCTGCTTTCAGGTGCCGGCCATGATGCAGGAAGGATTGTGCATTGTGATATCACCATTGATCGCCCTGATGCGCGATCAGGTGGATAATCTTAAAAAAAGGGGCATCCCGGCTGAGGCCATTTATGCTGGCATGAGCAGCAGGGAAGTTGACCTTACCCTGGATAACTGTGTTTATGGCCCTGTGAAGTTCCTGTATGTTTCGCCGGAACGTCTGAAAACCACCATTTTTAAAGAAAGGTTAAAAAAGATGAATTTGTGCCTGCTGGCGGTGGACGAAGCACATTGCATCTCCCAATGGGGCTACGACTTTCGACCTGCCTACCTGGAGATCGCCCTGATAAAAGAGATGATACCTGATGTCAATATTTTAGCACTTACAGCCTCGGCCACCTTAAGGGTTCAGGAGGATATTATTGAGAAACTTGCCTTAAAAAATGCGGTTGTTTTCAAAAAAAGCTTCGCCAGGGAAAACCTGTCATATTCGGTTTTTAATGTGGAAGACAAAGATAGAAAACTGTTGGAAATCTTAAACGGCGTAAACGGAAGTTCGATCGTTTATGTCATGAGCCGGAAAAGTGCCAGGGTGGTGGCTGAGTTTCTAAACAGCAGGCATATCCGGGCTGAATATTATCATGCCGGGCTTAGTGCCGGTCAGCGGGCGTTAAGACAAGACCGATGGATTAAAAACCAATTCCGGGTGATGGTGGCCACCAATGCATTTGGAATGGGAATAGATAAACCCGATGTGCGTCTGGTGGTTCACTATGAATTGCCTGCAAACATCGAGGCTTATTACCAGGAAGCCGGCAGGGCGGGCAGGGACGGAAAAAGGGCCTACGCAGTGATCGTTTATCATGTTTATGATGTTTCGGTCTTGCGTAAGCGGTTTGAGCAATCCACACCCTCCGTTGATTATTTACGCGAGGTATATCAGGGATTGGCCAATAACTTTAAGCTGGCTATCGGAAGCGGCCTGATGGCCACCTATGATTTTGATCCGGGGCATTTTTCATCTACCTATAATTTTGACCCATTAAAAGCTTACTATGCCATTAAAAAGCTGGAAAATGAAGGATTAATCCAGCTAAATGAAGGGTTCTACAACCCGTCCAAACTATTTTTCTCCATCGACAAACAGCACCTTTATGAATTTCAGGTGGCGAATGCTAAATTTGACCCGGTCATTAAGTCCCTGTTGAGAATGTATGGAGGAGAATTGTTTTCAAATTTTTGTGTGATCCATGAGAAAAAACTGGCTGATTTCCTTGGCATGAACATGCAGGAAATCAAAGAGCAATTGCAGGCTTTGCACAGTCAGGAGGTACTGGTTTATCAGCCTCTTAAGGATGAACCGCAGATTACGTTTATGACACCCCGTCTGAATCCGGATAATTTGCCCCTGGACACACTTCGACTGGCGGAAAAAAGACAACTCGATCAAGAGAAAATCGAGGCGATGATTCACTATGTAGATCTTCCTCACCGATGCCGTTCGCAATACATCCAAAACTATTTCGGTGAAGACTTCGGAGACGATTGCGGAATTTGCGATTTGTGCCTCAGACGTAAGCGATCGGGGTCGGATAATGAAAAAATTCCGGAAGTCAGGGAGTCGATAAGGCAATTACTAAAAAAGAATTCCTTATCCATCGGCCACATTGTGGAGAAATTACCTGATTATCGGGAAAAAACCATCGTTGATGCCATCAGATATATGTTGGATAATAACGAGTTAAAAACCCTGGATTCGGGTGAATTGGGTTTTTAACAGTGAGGAAATTATTTTTTAAATTTCAAGTAATTTTCAGCATTTTTACGAATTAAAGAACTGCTATTATGCTCTCATTATCCGGAATATTTGTGTTGGGAATTTTTGCGCAATGGCTGGCTTGGAAGATAAAACTACCGGCCATATTGCCGCTCATTCTTACCGGCTTGTTGTTGGGCCCCATTTCCACCCTGTTTACTCCCGATGGTGAAAAGCTGGTTAGCGGTGATGACATTTTTCATGGCGAGTTATTGTTTTCCTTTGTTTCCATTTCCGTAGGAGTTATACTTTTTGAAGGAGGCCTGACCTTAAATATCAAGGAAATCAGAAAGGTAGCCGGTTCGGTGAGAAATATATTGACAATCGGGGTGCTGATCACATGGATCGGAGGTACTTTAGCTGCTCATTACCTGTTTGGTTTGGGATTTAAAATCTCCTTTCTTTTCGGGGCTTTAATTATCGTATCCGGCCCTACAGTCATCACACCCATACTAAGAAACGTGAGGCCCACAGAAAAGATTAATGCCATATTAAAATGGGAGGCCATATTAATTGATCCGCTGGGGGCTTTGATTGCTGTACTGGCTTATGAGTTTGTCATCACCTCTAAAACCCAGAATGAATATACATTTTATGCTTTAAAGGAATTTATCCTGACCATTTCCACAGGTCTGTTCATAGGGGGGGCGGCGGCCATTTTCCTTTATTATCTGTTAAAAAAGAACCGTATTCCGGAATATCTGATGAATGTGGTGACGCTGGCCATTGTCATCACGGTATTTGCGGTTTCGGATTCGTTAATGAAGGAATCAGGATTACTGTCTGTGACTGTGATGGGTATTATCATGGCCAACCTGAAAATTGAGCAGTTGAAAAACATTTTATCTTTCAAAGAAGATGTCAGCATCATCCTGATTTCGGTGCTTTTCCTGATGTTGTCTACCAGAATTGAGTTACAGGAGATTAACCGGCTCGGCATCAATAGTGTCTGGTTATTTTTAGTAATAATAATGATTATCAGGCCTTTGAGTGTTTTTTTTAGCACCATTAAATCGAATTTGACCTTCAAGGAGAAACTATTCATCTCATGGATCGGCCCCAAGGGGATTGTGGCAGCGGCGGTGGCCTCGCTTTTTTCTATTGAATTATTGCGAGAGGGTGCCAAAATGAGTGAAAAAACCTACCAGGATGCCAACATGCTATTGCCCCTAGTATTTATGATGATTGTGGGAACGGTGGTGCTGCAGGGGGCTTCGGCAAAAATTGTGGCCAGGTGGCTTGGGGTAATCAGAAAGGAAAGGCAGGGTGTTTTGTTTATTGGAGCGACCGAAGTTGCCAGAAAAATTGCGGTATATTTAAAAAATCAGGGGCTCGATGTGATATTGTCGGATACTTCCCAGGAAAACCTGTTTGAAGCCAGAAAACTGGGATTGAAAGTGTTTGCAGGTAACATTCTTAAAGATGATATTTTTTATGTTATCGACCTTTCGTCAGTAGGCAGGGTATTGGCCATGACACCTAACAGCGAAATTAATACGCTGGCACTTAAAAAATTTGAACCTGAATTTGGCAAGGACAATGTCTTCAGGGTCATGTCAAAACGTGAATCCGAAATCACAGACCTTGAAAGACCCGTAAACCTGCTGTTTGGAGCAACTGCAGATCCATTGGTACTGGATGAAGTTTTCAAGGAAGAACCTGACTTTTTAAGTAAAGTAAACACCGCAAATTCGGATTTTCAGGATTGGCTTGAGGTAAACTGGAACAAAATCATTCCATTGTTTGTAAAAACCCAGGCTGGTAAGTTAAATTTTGTCAGCAGGGATATACCGCTGCTGGCTCGCGATGAAACACTCATCTATCTGGATCCCGGAAATAAGAGGGTTGATTACTAAAACTTCAATATCCTGCCCTTTGATCACCTGAATTATTATCAATTTTTTCAACAGTTTTAAAAATAAATTCATAAATAGCCGCTGTCTTCTTCGATGGTTTTCCCGCAATCATGGCTTCTGTTGTCGAATTCAAATGAAGCATACAATCGCCAATCAGAAGGTTTTGGATAATGAATGGTAAAAAAATAATATTTTATGAAAACCGGAGGCTGAAAATGATTTCATCGGAAAGTTTCACATTGGAAATATAATTATTTCTTTACCAGGGAGATTCTGAAAGAATTGGTTTTCAGGTTTTTTGACCCGTAAATTAGATTTGATACCGTCGCCATTTTTTGCTATTTTTGTTAGCAATGCAATGCTACCTCGGTAAAACTACCGATCATTTTTTTAACAATAAATCCGAATGCCGTGGGTCAGACAAAAATCGTTAAAGATATCAAACTTTCTACCGAAGAAATCCTGGCGGACTATCGCATAGCCTGTGAGAGCCGGCATGCCAGCATACTGGGTAGAAAAGAAGTTTTCATGGGAAAAGCCAAGTTTGGCATCTTTGGGGATGGAAAGGAAGTCGCACAAATTGCCATGGCTAAAGCGTTTCGGGATGGGGATATCAGATCGGGATACTACCGTGATCAAACCTTTATGATGGCCATCGGCGCTTTGTCGGTTCAGGAATATTTTGCGCAATTATATGCACATACTGATGTGTGGTATGAGCCCTCATCGGCAGGCAGGTTGATGAATGGTCACTTCAGCACACGGTTGATCGATGAAGATGGCAATTGGTATGACCAGACAAGCCGGAAAAACTCAAGTGCAGACGTATCGTGTACAGCCGCCCAGATGCCTCGCCTGGTAGGTCTGGCCTATGCTTCCAAACTTTACCGGGAAAATCCTGATCTGGCAAAATTTGAGCAGTTTTCTGTGAATGGAGCTGAAGTAGCTTTCGGAACCATAGGTAATGCGGCTACGTCTGAGGGCATGTTTTTTGAAGCCATCAATGCGGCAGGCGTATTGCAAATTCCCATGCTGGTGGCGGTTTGGGATGATGAATACGGAATTTCCGTACCCAAGGAATACCATACCACCAAAGGGGAAATATCCGATGTGCTGGAAGGGTTCCAAAGAACAAAAAAGGAAAATGGAATCGAGATTTTCAGAGTTAATGGCTGGGATTACACCGGCTTATGTGATACCTTTCAAAAGGCTGCTGCCATTAGCAGGGAAGAGCATGTGCCAACCCTGATTCACGTCAGGGAAATGACCCAACCTCAGGGACATTCCACTTCTGGTTCGCATGAGCGCTATAAAACTGAGGAAAGACTGGCGTGGGAACAGGAATTTGACTGTATGAAGAAGATGCGTGAGTGGATCATTGAGCAGGAAATAGCGACTCCGGAAGTATTGGATGAAATTGAACTCAAGGCCAAGGAAGCGGCAAAAAAAGCAAAAAATGAGGCCTGGAAAGCCTTTCGCGCCGCTGTTACACAGGTAATCGAATCTGCATTGGAGCATTTGAGGGCATTGTGTGCCCAATCATCTTTTGAGCGTGAGCTGAATGGTGTAGTGAAGGAACTGGAGAATACGTTGAATCCCATCAAACTGGACGCGGTGAAAGCTGTGAAAAAAGCACTCCGAATTGTCAGATCAGAGCATAATACGGCTAAAAGTGGTTTGCTTGAATGGTTGCAGGAAACCGTGCAAAACAGCCATGACGAATATAGCGCCCACCTTTACAGTGAGTCTCGGTCCTCTGCGTTGAGGGTTGACGAGATTAAGCCGGTATTTCATGAACAGTCCAGGATTGTGGATGGCAGAGAGGTGTTGCAGGCGTTTTTTGACCTGGCTTTAGTAAGGGATCCCAGGGTTTTTGCCATAGGCGAGGATGTTGGCAGGATTGGTGATGTCAACCAGGGATTTGCCGGCCTTCAGGCAAAACACGGAGAGCTGAGGGTTACCGATACAGGTATCAGAGAATGCACCATTGTAGGCCAGGGAATAGGTGCGGCATTGCGTGGACTGCGACCTATCGCAGAGATTCAATACCTCGATTACCTCCTGTATGCTATCCAGATTCTTTCAGACGACCTGGCTACCTTACAATACAGGACAAAGGGCGGCCAAAAAGCACCCCTCATCATCAGAACAAGAGGGCATCGTTTGGAAGGCGTTTGGCATTCCGGATCACCTATCAGCATGATATTAGGCAGTTTGAGAGGTATTTATCTGCTGGTACCCAGAAATATGACCAAGGCAGCAGGGTTTTATAATACCATGTTGAAGTCAGATGATGCTGCCCTGATCATTGAGTGTCTGAATGGATACCGGCTAAAAGAACGGATACCTGAAAATCTGGAAGAGTTTACAGTGCCGTTGGGTGTCCCGGAAGTAATCAGGGAAGGAAGTGACGTAACCCTGGTCACCTATGGCTCCATGTGCAGGATTGTTATGGAAGCAGCTACCGAATTGGATAACCATGGTATTTCCTGTGAGGTAATTGACGTGCAAACTTTACTTCCCTTTGATATTCATCACAAAATTGTTGAATCAGTCAAAAAAACCAACCGCGTTGTATTTTTGGATGAAGATGTGCCTGGTGGGGCGTCAGCTTACATGATGCAGGAGGTATTGGAGAAACAAAATGCCTATTATTATCTTGATTCGCGTCCGTTGACTATCAGTGCGAAAGCACACAGGCCGGCTTATGCCTCTGACGGAGATTATTTTTCCAAACCTAATGTAGAAGAAATTTTCGACAAGGTATATGCGATGATGTCTGAGTTTGATCCGGAAGGTTTTCCTCCTATATATCCGGAATAGCGCAGAAATTATTAAGCCAATAAAGCTTGCGGGAAGCCGCTAAAAGCCTTCCTCATATATCCATACATCCATCCCGCCCCGGATAGGATAGAAAACCCCGCCATCACCAGGCTTTTATTGTAATGTGAAATCGTTAGAAGATACAACGTTGCTCTTATTCAAAGCCCTGTCCTGGATTTGAATATCTACTTTCAAAATATTATCCCTGAAAATGGGACTTATGCGGAATGAATTTGTCATTTTATAAGTTAAAGTGCCCCTCAAAGGCCTTTCATTGTCAGAAGTGTTGAGACGAAAGAAACGCCCGTTGAGGTTAAAGCCTGGCTGGCCACCGAAGACATCATTAAAGTCGATCAGTATATAGTCGGTATCATCATCGATGTCACCATCGCCGTTGGTGTCGGCCCTGTAAAAGAAATCTATAAAAATGTTAAAAAAGTTTTCATTGAATTCAACCCTGACAGTATCTTCAACATCATCACCGTCAAAATCAATATCCCTTATCCAATGTTCAAAATCCAATGGTGGCTGGTTTGGTGCGCCAAACCTGACAACCCTGTTGTCAAAGGTTGGAATTAGCTCACCGGTAGTGGTTACAAAAAAGAACTCCTGATACCTGACATCTCCCTCATCCTCCCGGCCCAAACCAAGATCCCCGTCCCCGTCCTCAAAGTCTACCTTTAAAATCAGCGAATCCCTGTTATTCAACCCTTCCTTGAATTCAATGCTGTTGAAACTGATTGTGGGGCCCAAAGGTAACTCAGGAGGTTCGTCACACGATACCACTGAAACTAAAAACAACAGAAATATAAGGGAGTATTTAAAATGAGCATTCACCATAATCGCATAAAATCTGCACAACCAACGCTATTTTACTATCTATTATTACTTAAATATAGCCAAAAGATCAAGAAACCGAAGAAGGCTATTTAAAGAATTACTTCATAAATTTGGATCTTACTATGATAACGAATGAATTTTTTAAAAAGTTTTAAGGAACGTATTTTTTCAACCAGTGAACAGGAATTTGAAAGTTTGGCCCTGGAATTATTTAAATACCAGAGCCGAAACAACCTCATATATCGTGAATATCTGCAACGGTTAGGTAGGGTTCCGGAGACGATCAGCGATTTTGAGGAGATTCCTTTTCTGCCCATTGAGTTTTTCAAATATCACCGGATCACCACAGGGGAATGGCAGGAACAGGCCATTTTTCAAAGCAGTGGTACCACAGGCCAGGTGAGCAGTAAAAATTATGTGGAGGACCTTCAATTCTATGAAAAAGTAGCTACCCGGATTTTTGAAACCTTATATGGCCCACTCGAGGGTTACCATATACTCGCTTTGCTCCCGTCTTACCTGGAAAGGGGAAATTCATCCCTTGTTTACATGGTAAATGGTTTTATAAAAGCCACCGCCTCAAGATATTCGGGTTTTTACCTTGCCAATTTCAACGAGCTGGCAGATCAGTTAAATCATCTGATACAAGGCACTAAAAAGGTATTGCTGATTGGCGTGACTTATGCGTTACTGGATCTGGTGGAAAACTTTGAGATAGATACGACTCATGCCAACCTGATTGTCATGGAGACCGGCGGAATGAAGGGCAGGAGAAGGGAAATGATTCGTGAGGAGTTACATCAAACCTTATCCGGCGGTTTCAGGCTTGACACGATCCATTCCGAATATGGCATGACTGAATTAACCTCCCAGGCTTACGCCCTTGAAAAAGGAAAGTTTCAGTTACCACCCTGGCTCCGGGTAAAAATCAGGGATATCAATGACCCTTTCAGCACATTGCCACACGGTCGTACCGGGGGTATTAACCTTATAGATCTCGCCAATGTTGCTACCTGCGCTTTTATTGAAACCCGGGATCTGGGCAAACGAAATGCGGACGGCACGTTTGAGGTGTTGGGGAGGTTTGATAATTCGGAGGTGAGGGGGTGTAATCTTTTGGTGGGGTAGGGAGGTGGCGGAATCCGCAACAACATCCCCCCAACTATCTTTGAATTAACAACCGTTCCGTGGTTTTTCCCGATCTCCCCTGCGCCCTTAACAAATAAAGCCCGTTGGGAAGAGCAGACACATCGATGGTCAAAATTTCATTGCCTGCTACTGTACCTAAATGGGTAATTTTTTGTCCCAGAACATTAATGATTGATAATTCAGCCGGTTGATTGCTTTCAATTTTTACAATACTGTTGGCGATGGCTGGGTTAGGGTAAATGATTAAGGTAACACCGGCATCTTCTCCACCGGGAATCTTTTTGGTACTTTTATTGGTAAACATCTGCACACCTCCCTGCACACCACCAACCACCATATCTGCGAGCCGGTCATTATTCAAATCGGCAAAAGTCGTCCATGATGCCCGGCCCAGGCGGGCATTAACGACTGATTCATCCAGGCTGTTGATTATTACATTTTCAAGAGGCGGGGTAGGATTATCAATGTTTCTCCGAAAATCTTCATAAATGCGAATATTGCCGGTGCCGTCTGTTATGACAAGTTCGGGCAGATTGTCACCATTTAAATCGAAAGTGTTGATAGAGGGGTTCCTTTTAAAGATATCATTGTCAATGTTAAAAAAAGTCTCATTTTCCAGTGTGAAATCATTCGTGGTGCTGTTACGATAGTATTCTATCGCTCCGGTCGGTTTACCCAGCAGAATATCCAAAAATCCGTCACCATCTACATCCACAAAATACAAGTTATCATTGATCCCTGACGAAAAAGGAAGCTGCTCTGCCAGGTTCGGATCAAAGGCAAATGCGTTTTGGGAGTTAGCGCCATTTGGCATGAAAAATATATTTTTAGTAGTGTTATTACCTGCCGGGCTGCCTGTAAAAATAAGGTCGGGAATATTATCCTGATTGTAATCTGCGATAAATGGCTGCAGATTTTTTAATTTCAAAGAGGAAAAATTCAGATAATCTTCATCCACCAGCTCAAATGAGGGAGTGGACGCGTCTCCGACATTTTCGAACAGGAACATCGAGGCATAAAATCCGTCACTACGCAAGAATCCCTTACTGCCGATAAGGAGGTCACTATCTCCATCACTATCAATGTCAATAAACAAGGGAAAAGCATTTTCGCCTAAGTCAATGGATTGGTTTTGCATGAAATCATTGCTGCTAAATTCAAATTGAGGCCGGTCATCATTTCCGTTGTTGATGTACAACCAACTGGAATTTCTAAAATTGATCAGATCTCCCGGATTCAAGGCGGTATTGGGGGCGGCAATCAGGTCTTTAACACCATCGAAGTTAACATCTTCGTAATACCCGGCCGGAAAAAAGGGAAAACTGATACGTGCCTGGTCTGTTGGGTAGTTTTCATCGACATCCAGAATGATAGCTTCCTGCGGTGTGCCCTGATTTTCAAAAAATACTAAATCAGTACATTCCTCATCACCAAATAAAATGTCTTTATCACCATCACCGTCATTGTCAAATGCCAGCAGAGCTTTTCCCCCTGCATGGTTAGTGCGTGCCTGTCTCTGAGACCGGCCGCCGGTTTTTTCGGCGCAAGTCTGGCCAAAAGCGTAGTTCCCACAATTACACTCCTCGAATTTGCCCCAATTACGATCGACACGCTGAAAATCCAGGCTGTCGCAAATTCCATATTTTTCCATGCTACGGTTGAGATGGTAATCAATGAAACCACCGGCAAAAAAATTAAAAACCAATATATCCAGGTCCCCATCTCCATCCAGGTCATTAATTGCCGGTATGTCTGATTGATTCATCTGCAGGTTAATCTGAGAAGAGGTGCCCTGTGTAAATAAAGGATCTGCGACTACACGCCAGGCGGGTTGATCTTCAGAAACATTCCGGTATATTTTAATCCCAAGCCGGGTATTGGTGAAAATATCTTTTTTCCCATCACAGTCGTAGTCAGCCAACACCATCCAGCTATTGACATCTGCCGGAAAAAAATGCTCGTAATTACTGTTGTATTCATACCTGTTGTTTTCGACATTCAGGTAGGGCAGCACCTTGCCTGATGTACGGTCAAAAATCACCAGATCATCCAGGTTATCACCGTTGAGATCCATGGTATTGTATTGCCCCGAATTGAGCCCCCCGGCCCAGGCAAAATCCAGCGCATTTTCATCGATCATGACTGGAATACTAAAATCCGGTTCAAACGAAAACTGCGGATATCCTTTTAGGACAAAAAAGGACAGCAACGTTAAAGCAATTGAAAACCTACCCCTGTTTTTTATTACCATATCTTTGTTATCTAACGAATAATTACGTCTGGCTGTTTTAACAATAATTGGTGAAAGATTAGTTTCTCCATTCCCTGAAATTTACGCAGACAGCACAAGCCGTATTAGTCGACATCTCTTATTATAAATTACAGCAAATGCCTGGCAATACCCTAAACTATTTGTAAACAATCAGATAAAAGCCCAGCCACACGAAAAAGAATAATACATAAGTGCTGAAAACGATGCTATAGGCGTAACTTATTTTCTTTTTTGCCGCAAGGTGAATAAGATAAACCAGGATAAACCAATAGATCACCTCAAAAAGGTTGATGGACTTAAGGGGATAGTGCCATCGTGTTTCAATGAACCGATAGTCAAACAGGTTCATGAGAGACAACGGATAGAAAGCCTTGATATCCCAGTACGTCGGATCGGTTTCTATGAACATGAACCATCCTGTTTTTATAAAATCAGGGAGTAGAAAAATTGTTTCACTGATCAAAACAATTTGCCATAGCTTACCATAAGTGATTTTATAACCAAACATAAAACAACCTACCCATAGCACGAAGCCGATCACGGTGAATTTCCAAAGATAAAAGAGCGGAATTGAAAGATATTGCAGTGCGCTGATCATGTGAAAAATGCCCATTTCACCTCTTCCTTCCATAATTTCGAAGGCTGCTATCCGGCTTTCTATGAAACTCTTTTTTATAAACAGCAGTAAGAAAGTGGCCAGGCAAAGCAAAAGGAAGTAGGTCCATTTGTTGATATTGATCAAATCGTCTGCCATCAAAAACCACTTGCTTTGGCTGTTATTCATGAATTTGTCTGAAGTTATTACCCCCTCCCCTTTCGCAATTCTTTTAACGCACTATGGGCTCTTTTGTAGGAAGGATGGCTGCTTTTGGCTTGTTTTTTGACCAGTTTAAAATATTTTCTGGCTTCCCGTCTGTCACCGTCTTCTTTGGCAATTTCCCCTAAGCTCAGCAGGGAGTAAAGATAGTAACCGGTATTTGTGGCCTCAATTTTTTCTGAGAACTCCACGGCCCTTCTGTAATAGTGTTGGGCTTTGTCTTTTTGGCCGAATGAGTCATAAATTTGGCCCAGGAAAAAACCGGCATATCTGCCACTGATAGCCTCATAACCCCTTTCACCGTCATCAATTTTTTTCAGGAGGTCCAGTGTTACACTTCTGGCTTTGATGTATTGCCCGGTAGTATATAAAAGCCTTGCGTAGTAGCGGTGGAAATAGGCATTGTCAGGAAATGTCTGGTGCAAATATTCTGCTATTTGTAATCCGCCGGCAACATCTTTTTCTTCCGTCGCTAAAAGTCTCATTAAAAAATACTGTGCCTCAGTCCGGGTATAAAAAGCGTTTAAAGAAACCTCTCTTAGTTGCTTAAGCCCAAGTTCCTTGTCACCTTTTTTGAAAAAGATTAATATGGGTTTAAGCAGGGGGTAGTTTTCCGGAATCCACACCGAATAATAATTGTACAACGCATCCCCAAACAATAGCTCAGGGCTAAAATCAGCTTTCTTTTTGCTGATTTCCAAGTATTTCAGGGCGTTTTTACCATTCACTGCGGCTTTTCTCCAGTTCTTTCTTTCCGAGTGTATGCGTCCTTTAAATCCATAAGCAGCGGCCAGAAAGAATGCTGCTTCGACATTGTCTTCATTTTGATAGTAGAGTTTTTCAGCCCTGTTTATAGCCGAATCCATATAGGCCAATAACTTTTGGTCATAAATGGTCACATTTTCATTAGGGACAATTTTCCACCATTCATTTAAGCCCAGCAGGAAATAGGGCAATGGATGCCAGCCGTAGCGGTATTTAAGGGCATTGAAGGCAACACTTGCTCTTTCATGTTTGAAATTGTACATGTTGTTAACAGCTTCGGTGACTTCTATTTGAAGCCGCATATTATTGAGAAGGAATTCACTTTCTACCGGTTCGGACTCTGACTGGGATTGGGCATAAGCCAACAGTGGTACTAAAAAATATGATAGTACCGACAGCAAAAAAACTGCTGCAACCTCTCCTATTTTTTGTGACGACTTATGCAAATTCTGTTTATAAAACGCTCAATTTAAACGAATATTTTTCATTAAAACAAATGAATAATAAAAGTTCCAACATAAAATTCCGGGACCTATGATTTAAGTGAATAAGCAGACACGATTCTTCTTTAAGCAAACGGTTCCTGCCAGCACAGGTTCCGGATTTCCAAAGCAGTATCCTTGGGTATAACTGATGTAAAATCACCCTGAAACGTTGCGTTTTATGGAGAATCAGCTTGATGCCCAAAATTATTTACGTCATAATTTTGTTATCGGGAATAGTATTGTAGTTTGGTATAAAAAAATTGAAAACAACCATAAATCGAATCATGAAAATAAACTTAACAGGAAAGCGGGCCATTGTATGTGGCAGTACCCAGGGGATCGGAAAGGCCGCGGCCGTTCAACTTTCAAAAGCGGGTGCGGCCGTTACATTGGTCGCCCGGAATGAGGAGGCATTGCAACGTGTGTGTAAGGAACTCGATGATTCACGGGAACAACAACATGCGTATTTACGCGCTGATTTTTCCGATTTGGCCCAGGTAAAAGATGTGGTTACCAGTTATCTGGAAAACCAGCCGGAAGTTCATATTCTGGTTAATAATACCGGTGGCCCACAGGCAGGAAAAGCTATTGATGCGACAGATGACGCTTATCTCTCCGCCTTTACCTCCCACCTGCTATGTAATCAGTTTTTGACGCAGTCTTTTGTTCCGTTGATGAAAAAAGAAAGCTATGGAAGAATTATTAATATTATTTCCACCTCTGTAAAAGCCCCTATTCCGGGGTTGGGCGTCTCCAACACAATCAGGGGTGCAGTCGCCAATTGGGCCAAGACCCTTGCCGGGGAGCTGGGAGGCTATGGAATTACTGTTAATAATGTGTTACCGGGGTTTACAAAAACCGCCCGCCTGTTTTCCCTGATAAAAACCAATGCAGTCAAAGCCAATATCACGGAAGAAGAACAAACACAACGGATGATCAATTCCATTCCGGCCGGCCGGCTTGCTGAGGCAGATGAAGTAGCGGCCGCGGTGGTTTTTCTGGCATCACCATTGGCCTCCTACATCAATGGTATCAATCTGCCTGTAGACGGAGGCCGAACTAATAGCTTGTAATGTAGTATTCAAACGGATGATCATGAAAATCAGAACTACTGAGGCAATTATATTCGGATTTGTGTCAATGCTTTTTGCTTCCTGCGGATCTGTCAAGGTTGTGAGTTATCAGACTCCTGATACTGATTTTTCGGCATACAGCTCCTACAGCATTCTTTCCAATGAATATTTTTCTGCAAACAATATACAGGAAAGAGATAAACTGGAAAGCGCCATTATTAATGAAATGGATAACCGTGGTTTTATGTTCGCTGAAAAGCCAGACCTGATAATTGGTTATCAAATTGTATTAGGTGCTGAAACAAGGGTAAGAAATGATCAGCAATTTTTCCCTTTTTTAGGAAGTTTCTATCGCTTTAATACAATTGATGTTGACCGGTACAATGAAGGAATTTTAATGGTTGAGGTGCGTCAGAAGAAAAAAGTGCTTTGGCAGGGAAGCCTGGATTTGAGATACAACAGCAGAAGCAAAACAAAAAAGGACATCCATGAATTAATCGCTCTGATCTTCCGGGAGTTTCCCTCACCTGTGGACAGTACTGAAAACCTCGACAACTAACGGGCATAAGTGTTCCTTGCCTGTTGCACAATATTATATATACTACAAATAGTGCAGGGTTCTAGCAAAGCTTGACATAACTGCCCAGCAAACTAATTTCCTTTTTATGCTTGGTCAGTACTTTTTTAACGTGCTCATCCTGAAAATGACCATCCAGGTCAATGAAAAACCAATATTTAAAGTTTTTCCCGATTTTTGCCGGGTGGCTTTCAATTTTGGTTAAGTTAATATCGGCATTATGAAAATCCTGAAGGAAAGAGGCGAGGCTGCCGGGCTTATCGGAGTCCGACGGTTTGGCCAATAGTGTGGTTTTGTCATTGCCACTAGGATGGTTTTCAAAGTTTTTACCCATTATAATAAAGCGTGTGTAATTGTCTTTGGAATCTTCGATGTTGTCAAACAAAATGGGTAATTGTGACTCCCTGGCGGCAATATGGGAACAGATTGCCGCACTTTCATCATCCTTGAGTGCAATTTTGACAGCCTTCGATGTTGAGTTTACCGGTATTAACTCTACCTTTTGCTGACCAAATGAGTCCTGCACAAATTTCCGGCATTGCCGGAAGGCGATATCTTTGGAATATATTTTTTTGATGGAAGTGAGCTTTTCAGCGAAAGAGGCGAAACTGAAGTGAATAGGCATGGGAATTTCAGCCACAATTTTAAGATCAAATTTTGCCAGGTAACTGACAGTTTCACTGACCACCCCTTCCTGATTGTTTTCAATAGGCACTACACCGAAGCTGGCCCTGTCAGTCGATACGGCTTCGAATACAGACCGTATGCTCGTCAATGAAAAGTATTCACTTACGGCACCAAATCTGCTTTCGGCAGCCTGGTGCGTAAAACTGCCCTCTGGCCCAAGGTAAGCAACTTTTTCAGGCAGTTCAAAGTTTCTGCTTACCGAAAAAATTTCCAGAAAAATCGCATCGATGGCTTTCTGATTTAACGGACCCTTATTGAACTTTTCGAGCCGATCCAGGATGGACTTCTCCCTTTCGGGCCTGTAAATTTTACTGTTAGCCTTGTTTTTCAGGACTCCCACTTCCTTAACATAACTCATCCTTTGATTAAGCAATGCCAGCAATTGATTGTCAATTTGGTCTATTTTTCGTCTTAATTCTTCTAAGCTCAAAATGTAATTTATTGATAAAACCGCTTGATTTAGTACGAGGACTTCATTTTTTATAGGTCTGGAATAAAAAATTCCTCCAAATTAAACTAATTTTTTGAGATATATGAATTGAAAAATAAAAAAAGCCTTCTCACTGTAAAAGGCTTTTGTTCATAAAAAGATATTTTACTTTCAATCAATATGAACTGACAATACCGGAACTTTCGCCTGTCTTACCAAATCCTCGGAAATACTTCCTCTGAAAAAATGGGCCAGGCCTTTACGGCCGTGGGTAAAAGTGACGATCATATCTGCCTTCATTTCACTGGCAAATCTTTGGATACCCATTTTCAGCTTGTTATGACGGATAACATTACTGGTATAGTTTTCCAACTGATGTTTTTTAGCGAACTGGCTTAACTTTTCATCAGTTTCCTTCACAGAAATACTATTCGACCTGGAGATATGTAAAAGGTGAATTTGAGGCTTTAATTCATTGAAGAGTCCGAGGAGATGGGACATACATTCCGAAGCGTTGGTTTTAAGATCGGTAGCTATGACCACATTTTCCATCTTAAATTTGTCTATTTGATTTCTGATAGCCAGTACCGGCCTGTTGGCTTCCCTCATCACTTGTTCCGTATGATTGCCTATGAAATACTCCTCAAAGGTATTTTCACCGCTGGTTCCCATTACCACCAGGTCAATTTTGTGCTTTTTCATAAAACCCAGCACGCCATCTCCCACCTTGTCGATGGCAATGGTTGGAAATATATCAACGTTACTTCTTGCGTATCTTGCGGCAAAAGCAGCTAACTTTTTTTCATTTACTGCGTGCAGTTCGTAAATGTAGCGGTCTTCTTCAGTAATGGTATATTCAAAATCCAGTGACCCCGAAGCACTAAAGCCCGCATCTACCAGGGGTTCTATAACATTCAGTAAATAAATTTCAGCGTTAGATTTTTCAGCTATATCCAGTGCCACATTCAGCGCGTTTGCAGCGATATTTGAAAAATCGGTTGGGACCAATATTCTATTCATAATAACAGTTTTTATACTCAAACATTTGTAAAATATAATTATTTCTAAATAACGGTTTCGTTGTCATTTTCGTCTCTTTTAACTTTCCCAAGCCCGGACACATTTTTATTGACACTTTTAGGATTACCCCGGTACTTTATACCACCAATGCCACTGACCCTGGCGTCAAGTTTTTCTTTAACATATACCTTTGCCGCTCCAACGCCACTGAGGTTTACGGAACACGCGTCGCTTTTCAGTTCATAGGCATCCAGGCTCCCGGCGCCACTTAATTCAAGGAACTGCTCATCAGTCTCACCCGATAACCTGACCATGCCTGCGCCAGACAGATTTAAGTCAAGCATTTGGGTTTCGACATCCATTTCTATCAAACCAGCCCCCGACATAGCTATTTTCAGATCTTCTGTCGTCACGGTGCCGTTTGTTTTGATCACAGAGGCACCACTTGAAGATATGGCTTTCAACGCTTTGTAGGTTATAGCTATTTTTATGCCAAAATCACTTTTTAGTGATTCTTCACTCGCTATGATCAATTTGTTGCCCCGCACAAAGACTTCGATAAAATCAAACAGGTTTTCATCCGTTTCGATGGTTACTCCTTCCTCCGTGCCGGGTTGCAGCGTGACTTCATAAAAACCACGGACGTCAACTTTTTCAAAACCGGAAACCTCGATTGTTTGGAGGATAATATCACCATTCCCTCTTTCAAAGCGAAGGTGGCCACAGGATGTGAGCAGGGCTGCCCCCATGCTGATCAATACGAATGAACAGGTTTTTAACATAGGTATTAGAAGTTAGTTTTTTTAATATAAGATTAAATTGTCTAATTTTCAAGTTTTTCAACAAATGCCTGGTTTTTTGGCATACCGGAGGAAATAATCTCTGATTATCGAGATAAAAATAATCATAAATAAATTTCATGTTCTGGGTGGTTCATGTATTTTTGCCACAAAAATTATTGGTCATAAATCATTAACATGCGCAGGGATACTATTTTATTTGACTTGATCGACAAGGAGAAAAGAAGACAGGAATCCGGCATAGAATTAATTGCCTCGGAGAATTTTGTGTCAGATCAGGTGCTTGAAGCAATGGGAACCGTGTTAACGAATAAATATGCGGAGGGCCTGCCCGGCAAGCGTTACTATGGAGGGTGTGAGGTGGTTGATGAAGTAGAACAAATCGCCATCGACCGGGTTAAGGAATTGTTCGGGGCGAGTTGGGCGAATGTACAACCCCATTCAGGCGCCCAGGCCAACGCAGCGGTTATGCTGGCCGTGCTTAACCCCGGTGACAAGATTCTTGGATTTGATCTTTCCCATGGAGGACATTTAACGCATGGCTCAACGGTCAATTTTTCCGGTAAATTGTACAGTCCGTCTTTCTATGGCGTGGAAAAAGAAAGTGGTGTGATAAACTGGGATGAGGTGGAAGAAATTGCCAAAAGAGAAAAACCCAGGCTCATTATATGCGGAGCATCAGCCTATAGCCGGGATTGGGACTATAAAAGGTTGAGATCGGTCAGCGATGAAATAGGTGCCTTGCTGTTGGCAGATATTTCACATCCGGCGGGGTTAATTGCCAGGGGTTTGTTAAACGACCCTCTGAAACATTGCCATATAGTTACCACCACCACGCATAAAACATTAAGAGGCCCCAGAGGAGGGCTCATATTGATGGGGGAGGATTTTGAAAACCCTTTTGGCATCAAAACGCCCAAAGGAAAGGTCAGGATGATGTCCTCCTTACTGGATTCGGGTGTTTTTCCCGGTACTCAGGGAGGTCCCCTTGAACATGTAATTGCCTCCAAGGCAGTAGCATTTGGTGAAGCATTGAGTGACGCATATATGGAATACATCATCCAGGTACAGAAAAATGCTAAAGCCATGGCAAGGTGCTTTGTTGACAAGGGCTACGATCTGATTTCCGGTGGTACTGACAACCACCTGATGCTGATTGACCTTCGTTCCAAGGGAATTACCGGCAAAGATGCTGAAAATTCCCTCGTAAATGCAGACATTACCATTAACAAAAATATGGTGCCATTTGATGACAAGTCGCCGTTTGTTACCTCGGGTATGCGGGTTGGCACGGCAGCGATTACCACGAGGGGACTGGTTGAAAATGATATGGCCAAGATCGTAGAACTGATTGACCGTGTTATTGAAAACCATGAGGATGAAAGAGCGATCGGGGAGGTAAAAAAGGAGGTGAACACATGGATGAGCAGTTATCCGTTATTTAAATAATTTTTGACCATTTATAGGTGTCAACAGAAAAAGAAATGTCTTTTTTAGACCACCTGGAAGAGCTCAGGTGGCATATAGTGAGATCAGTGATTGCAGTGTTTGTATTTGCTGTTACTGCTTTTTTGCTAAAAGATTTTGTCTGGGGCACACTCATACTAGGGCCTACCAAACCCGATTTTTTAACTTTCCGGGTCTTATGTAAAATAGGGGAGATCACCGGGTCGAATGTTTTGTGTATTGAGGAACTGGATTTTGTTATCCAAAGCAGGAAAGTTACAGGGCAATTTACCATGCACCTGACCTCTTCCTTTGTTATCGGGATCATTTGCGCTTTTCCTTACACTTTCTGGGAGTTCTGGCGTTTTATCAGCCCGGGACTTTATGAGCAGGAAAGAAAGGTAAGCCGGGGGGCGGTCTTTTTTGTAAGCGTTTTGTTCATGAGTGGAGTATTGTTTGGATATTACGTAATTACACCGCTTTCATTCAACTTTATGGTCAATTACAAAGTGTCTGACGCGATATCCAATGAATTTGATATTACCTATTTCGTTACTTTTATTACTACCCTGGTACTGGCATGCGGCATCCTTTTCCAGATTCCGGTAGTCACACTTTTTCTTTCCAAAGCGGGCATTGTCACCCCGGAATTTTTGAAGAAATACAGAAGGCATGCCATAGTGATCATATTATTCGTCGCGGCTCTCCTCACTCCTCCCGATATAATCAGTCAGATTTTGATTGCCATTCCCTTGACAATTTTGTATGAATTTAGTATCTCTATATCGGCAAGGGTTGAAAAAAAGAGATTAAAGGAATTAGAATCATAAACAGGAAAAAAATGAGTACGAAAATTGCCATTGGAGGAGACCATGCAGGTTATGAATATAAGCAACGCCTGGTAGAGAAACTGGAAAAAGAAGGCGTCAGTGTAAAGGATTTCGGACCCTTTAGTCCCGACTCGGTAGATTATCCTGATTTTGTACACCCGGTTGCCATGGCGGTCGAGAGCGGCCAGTCCGAATTTGGCCTGTTGATATGCGGCAGTGGCAATGGTGTGGCTATCACTGCCAATAAACATCAGGGCATCAGAGCCGCAGTATGCTGGAAAGAAGAACTTGCCGCCCTGGCCAGGCAACATAATGATGCCAATGTGCTGTGCCTTCCGGCAAGATTCATTGAATTTTCACTGGCTGAGAAAATTGTAGACACGTTTTTTTCGTCTGACTTTGAAGGCGGCAGACACGCCAGAAGGGTTGCCAAAATCGCCTGTTTATAATCTTCTGAATGTGGAGGCGCGATCCTTCGAACCTGCGAATGGTAGGTATCTCCTGCAATTGTCTCTGGTGACACCTGCGTCTCTTTGTATATCTTCGTGCCTTGGTGTCTTTGTGGTTCACCATTTTTCACCACGAAGACACCAAGAGACACAGCCGTTTTTGCCTGTAAATAAAATAAAAATACGGGCACATGCTTAAGTGGCAAAACACCCACGGACATTTGCGCCGGTCACTTCATTTGCTTTTGAAATAAAATTTTTTGATTACCGGGACTTGAAATACGGTGATCCAAAAGTTATGGCTTTACGACCGGCCGTTTGACATAAACCTTCCCGTTTTCCCGCGACTGGTAGGCCTTTTTTATGGTAGGCATTTTATTCATGACCTCTACCATCACCCCTTTTTCATCGATAATAACCTCGGGTAGCTCCCTTTGAAAATTTCTGTAGATAGCGGTAAGGTTATCAAAATACTGCGAGTAATTTAAATGCAATTTTGACAAATCCCAGTTAAAATAGGGAGTGGCCAGACTGGCACTTTGGTAAATGCTGTAGTCTTCCCCCAGGTATAGAATTTTTTTACCCCTGACCAGGTCGTCCCACCGGGTAGTGCCCACCTCAAGGTCATCGTAACTAATGTATTTCATCACAAAACCTGTTTTTTGGTAGGTGCTGATATTGATGAAAAGCATTCCTCCTAAAAAGATAGCAAAAAGTACTTCAGCCTTCCATTTTGCGCGGATATTCAAAAAATAATGTGTCAGAAAAAAAGCTACGGGTGGAATTGTTATGATCAGTTGAAACGGGGCGCGCTCTTTATTAAATAGCCAGGCCAGGGCTGCAAAGAATAAAATGATTAACATCAGCTTCTGTATTCTCTCCTGTTGGTTCGTAAAACGGATAGAACGTAATGTTTTTGTAATGGCCACCAATGCGAAACCAAAAGGAATTATGAGAATACACAAATAAAATACCGGCTCAAGATAGTTATGGCTGCTTACATTGAAAATGGAAAATACAAAATCAATGTAAAACTCTTTCATACCCCCTTGCAGATAATAGTATATCCATGTTATTATGATGGGTAAGCCATACCCGAAAGTAAGGAGTAAATATCGCCGGATACTGGTAGCAGTCAGGAAGGTGTAGGCGACATAGACAGCGATCAGCACCATAAATGAAGGATAGTAAAACAAATTGGCTACCCCCAGATACAAGCCTGTATAAAGAACAAGTTGGTCATTTCTGGTATCACTCAAATGTGTGATAATATTGTCGAGCGCCAGCAAAATAAAAGTCAAACCCATCAATACGGGTGACAGGAGATAAAAGTCAAAGAAAAGGTTCATTAAAATCACATACAAAAACGCTGGCAGATAGGTGTTTTCATTGTAGGCCCTGTGTTTAAGAAGCAGGTTATTAAAGATGATAGCCTGGAAAAACACCAGGAACAGTGATAAGATGTGATTGGTAAGAGGAGATCTGTCGAAAACACTGTCGATAAAACGGTAAACTGCCGCTGACAGTGGGGGGAAATTATCCCAGAGATCCACATATAGCACCGAGTCTCCGGATAATTTTTCACCCATGACCATCCATTTTAGTTCCGAAATATGTTCGGGAAATTCACCTGAAAAAATTGTAAGCCTTACCGAAACCAAAAAAGCAAAAATCACAGCTAATCGGTAAGGATCATTTATTCTGAAATAGCTTAGCAAATGAAGTTACATTTAAGTATTTTATCCTTTCCTGAATTTTTGTAAAAATAAGGTTCAATTTTTAATTCTCAAACGGCCATCTTAATTAAAGATAGGAATTAATTTAGGTAAAAACCGGAAGTTGATTTCCACTGTTTATTAAAATATACTAATATTGACGAAATTTACCGTTTGTTTATCTAATCATTATGGCGGACAGCAAAAGACAAAAGAAGTATTCCCGGCTGATACAGAAAGATTTAGGTGAAATTTTTCAGCGGGAGGGGAGAGGCCTTTTTGACAAAGCCTTTGTTACAATCACCGAGGTCGTCATGAGTCCTGACCTGAGCTTAGCCAAAGTTTATGTAAGTGCTTTGATGACGCCGGACAAAAGGCAACTGGTGGAGCACCTGAACAATCGCAAATATGAAATCAGGGGTTTTCTTGGTCATAAAATCGG
The DNA here is from genome assembly GCF_056858335.1 of Agaribacillus sp. DX54. Taxonomy (NCBI): domain Bacteria; kingdom Pseudomonadati; phylum Bacteroidota; class Cytophagia; order Cytophagales; family Splendidivirgaceae; genus Agaribacillus; species Agaribacillus sp. DX54. The sequence goes on along the minus strand of NZ_JBXEQE010000027.1, from coordinate 49,870 downwards.
AAAACATGTAAAGGCGATTCCGGAGTTACACTTTTATTTGGATAATGCTCCGGATCACGCCGACAGGATAGACAAAGTGTTTAAAGAGCTTCAAATACCGGATGAAAAAACGGATGGTGGTGATGATGTTGAAACGTAAAACATTTTAAGGTTGAATTTACCCTATTTTATTGCCAAGAGATATTTTCAGTCCAAGAAAAAACGAAATTTCATCAATGTAATTTCAAAAATTTCCATGTTTGGCGTGGCAATCGGTACTATGGCTCTGGTCATAGCTTTGTCAGTCATGAACGGACTTAAGGAAAACATCAGGTCTCTGTATGGTTCCTTTGATCCGGAGATTAAAATTTCCGCCAGTACAGGTAAATCTTTTGAGATGACAGAAGCGTTACTTACTGCCATTAACAGCATTGAAGGGGTTGAGTTAGTGACCGAAGTGGTGGAAGATAATGCCCTCATTGAATATCAGGATGATCAGGTCATTGTAAAGATTAAAGGTGTAGGCGAGAATTTTCTTTTGGAAAAGCGTCTCAAAGATCAGATAATTGAGGGGGAGCTGAAACTGAGCGAAGGTAAAATAAGATATGCGATCATTGGAAGAGCTACCCAACTGGCTTTATCCATTCCACCTGAAAATGAGTTTAATCCATTAAAAGTTTACTACCCTAAAGACCTCAAAATAGGTGCCGTAGATCCTGGCGACCTTTTCAAGCAAAAAAGCATTATGCCCGGAGCGGTGTTTGCAATTGAACAGCAATATACAGAAGAGTACGTCTTTGTTCCGCTTGATTTTGCCTTGGATTTATTTGGAATGAAAGACCAGCGCACTTCTTTGGAAATAAAAACCGGTGCACGGTATAATGTAAAAGGTGTTCAGAGAAGACTAAAATCTTTATTAGGAAGTGAATTTGAGGTATTGAACGGAGATGAGCAACATGCAAGTCTGTTGAGGGCTATTCGTATTGAAAAGTTATTTGTATTTCTGGTTTTTTCATTCATACTGGCCATTGCTTCTTTTAACACTTTTTTTGCATTGACCATGCTGGGGATTGAAAAGAAAAAGGATATGGCAATTCTCCATTCCCTGGGAGCATCGAGAAACTTGATCAAAAGAATCTTTCTCTCAGAAGGAGCGATCATCGCCTTTACCGGCGCTTTTTTTGGGTTATTACTGGGCTTAACATTACTGTTTTTGCAGCAGGAATTCGGATTGGTTTCTATGGGCATGCAATCTTCAATTCTGGAAGCATATCCTGTGAAAATGCAATTTACGGATTTTCTTTACACCGCAATCAGCATTATCATTATCACATTCCTCGCTTCGTACCGCCCGGCCCTTCAGTCCTCCAGAATAAAAATAGGAGAAAACTTATAATGTATTTTCAAATGTTCGTGTTCTTCGAATTTATTAAACCCTGCCCTTTTTTAAGCATATTGTAATTTTTGAGTGTTTTTTTAAAATTATCGTAACTTTTTTGCTAAACTTTTAGCAAAGACTCTATGTTACATAATTTGTAATTTTTTATGACTTATAATATTTTTTTTTTATTTTGCGATTTAGTTGAAATTAAAAAATGGTAGTATCCACCGCCAAACCGTTTAGAATAATTTATTCGCTTTTTGAGCATGAATACCTGGGTTATCTGTTTGAATCATTTGTGGTTCAGTTAGATACAAAAGGAAAGCTGACTTTTGTTCATCAAAACATTTCCTCTCAGAATGCCAAGGAGTTTGCCGCAGGCCTCGACAGCCACGATTATGAATTGATCAGGCTGATGGATTCAATGCAACAAGATGCCGTAATAAAGTTTTATCACAAAAAGAAGATTAAACCTGCCGAGTTTTTTCCCAAGGTGTTTCATCCCGAAAGGGGGAACAAGGATTTGCAGCAAGAAATCGAACGCTATCTGGTAAGACGGCGTGCGAAAATACTACGCCTGTTACAGGGGAAGGAATTGTATGAAATGAATAACGATGGGGAACCTGCCGGAAACAGGATCGATATTCTTGAAAAGGAGGCTACCATATTATTTCATTTCAGGAGAAATGAAGGAAACACGCATTATTTTCCTACCATCAAATACGATGGTGAAAAGGTGGATTTTCAATATAAAGGCGCCTATATAATTTGTAATGAACCCGCCTGGATGGTGGTAGACCGTAAACTTTATCATTTCAAGGGTCAGGTGGATGGCAAAAAACTGATCCCTTTTATCAATAAAAAGTTTATTGAGATTCCCAAAAAAGTCGAAGACACTTACTACAAGAAGTTTGTAGCACCCCTGGTAGCATCTTTTGATGTTTATGCCAAAGGGTTTGACATTGTAACTGCCAGCCCGGAACCTGTGCCGGTGTTAACCTTTTCGGAACTAAGCAGAGTGGGGAATACTATGGATCTTTTTTCCAAAAATGGCCATGGTGTGGCGCTGGCTGAAGAGGATCGGGGCGGCACCATACTGTTCAGGTTAGGCTTTAAATACGGGCCTTATAATTTCGGGGCTGACCATTTGGTGCCCACGAGTGTAAAAGTGGAAAAGGATGGCAATAATTATGTTTTTCATCGCATCAGCCGGCAACTCGATAAGGAAAAACGGTTTTTATCCATGCTGCGTGACAAAGGTTTTATTGCCAAAAACGCGGTTTTGAGCTGGCCAAAATTACAGGCTTTTACCTGGATCAGAAAGTACAAAGATCAATTGGAAAAGGAAGGGTTTGTTCTCAGACAGGATGCCAATCACGATAAAAAATATTTCCTGGGGGAGCCATCCATCAAAATTGAGGTGAAGGAAAATATTGATTGGTTTGACATTTACGCCATTGTAAAATTCGGGGAATACGAAATTCCGTTTAATGAGCTCAGGAAAAGAATTCTCAAAAAACGACAGGAGATAATTTTACCAAATGGGGAAATTGCGGTGATACCGGAAAAATGGCTTATCGAGTACTCGGAACTTTTTGCCTTCATGGAGGAAAAAGAGAAAGGGCTGGATGATCTGACGTTGAAAAAGCATCATTTGGCCTTGGTGAAAGACCTTGAAAATGGCAATCTCGCCCAAGTCACTATGAGTCGTAAACTAGAAAAACTCCGGGAATTTGATGAAATAGAAGATTACCCGCTTCCGGAGAAGTTTATCGGCACCCTCAGGCCTTATCAAAAGGCTGGATATAACTGGCTCCAGTTTCTGAATAAATTTGGCTTTGGAGGTTGTCTGGCCGATGATATGGGCTTGGGGAAAACGGTTCAGACCCTGGCCATGCTTCAGGCAGAGAAGGAAAATGGTACCGTAAATGCTTCGCTATTGATCATGCCAACCTCTCTGATTTACAACTGGGAAATGGAGGCAAGAAAATTTACACCACAGCTAAACATCTTTGTATACACGGGAACGAACAGGCTGAAAGATGTCACCCAATTTGAAAGTTATGATTTGATTTTGACATCTTACGGAATCAGCCGGCTGGATGTGGAAATTTTGAAAGAATACTACTTCCACCACATTATACTGGACGAATCGCAGGCCATAAAAAACCCGAATTCCAATATTGCCAAGTCAGTCAAGCAATTAAAATCAAAGCACAGATTAATTCTTACAGGTACCCCATTAGAAAACAGTACCCTGGATTTATGGTCACAAATGTCTTTCATTAACCCGGGATTATTGGGAAACCAATCCTTTTTTAAAAATGAGTTTTTGACACCGATCGAAAAGAAGCGGGACCAGAACAAGACCATCAAGCTAAACTCCATTATCAAACCATTTATTTTAAGGAGGCATAAATCCCAGGTGGCCCGTGAACTTCCGGAAAAGATAGAAAACATCCGGTACTGTACCATGACCACCATGCAGGAAGAGCATTACGAGGAGGCTAAGTCGTTTTACCGGAATAAGATATTGGAGCATATTGACTCTCACGGTGTCAATAACTCCCAGTTTCTGTTATTGCAAGGTTTGACCAAACTGCGCCAGATTGCCAATCATCCACGCATGGTGACCGAAGATTATGGGGGTGACTCCGGTAAACTGGATGAAAGCACCGGCATGTTAATGAATGCCATCTCCAAGGGTCACAAGATGCTGGTGTTCAGTCAGTTTGTTAAACACCTTTCTATTTTCAGAACTTTTCTGGATAACCAAAAGATTGCGTATGTTTACCTGGATGGGACAACCAAAGACCGCAAGACCCAGGTGGAGCGATTCCAAAACGAAAAAGATCTTAAAATTTTCCTTATTTCCCTGAAAGCAGGTGGATTAGGACTCAATCTAACCCAAGCGGATTATGTATTTATCCTGGATCCCTGGTGGAACCCGGCCATTGAAGCGCAGGCAGTAGACAGGGCACACCGGATCGGTCAGAAAAATACGGTATTCACCTATAAGTTCATCTCTAAAAATACAGTAGAGGAAAAAATATTGCTTCTGCAAAAAAATAAGCTGAAGCTGGCCAATGAGTTGATTTCCACGGAAGAAAGCTTTGTTAAAAACCTATCCAAAGAAGACATCGAGTCTTTGTTTGAATAATTAAAACCATTACGAAGTCATCGTATGGCTTGGAGCCATACGATGACTAGCCCGCTGCTCAGGGGGCACAATGCATTGTATTAACTATCATTTAACAAACAATGGCGGATGTTTTTCATCAAAACCGGTGGCATGCTGAAACATGCTGGCCACTGCCAGAATAGCAGCTTCATCGTATAAATTTCCGATAAAACTTATGCTGGCAGGACTCCCATTTTCATTAAAACCATTTGGGGTTACCACGCATGGATGACCGGTTAGATTGGTAATGAGTAATTGATTGCCCCCAAAACTTGGCGTTACTATCACATCGTAATCCCGTATCATTTTAAAAAAGGCATCCTGCAACAAATAACGCAGGCGATTGGCCTGAATATACTCAACGGCTGGAATGTACCTGGCTATTCGAAAAACATTGGGCCAGGCATTTTTAATTTGTCTTACCAGCAAGGTGTCGCGGTTGTTACGGGTTAAGTCGTCGAATGCCGTGGCGGCTTCTGCACTGAGGATAAATGCCAAAGCATCGGCTGGAATGTCTTCCGGGAGGTTTACAGGGAAGAGGGTGGCTCCGAGATCTTTTAGCACTTTTAAGCTCAATGAGTCATTTTGTTTGTTTCCATAGTCTCTTTCAAACAATGATTTAACATATCCAACCTTCATATTTTTAAGGTTAATATCATTTCTGTAATTAAATGGCAGGTCTTTTAAGGTAGCATCCCTTGGATCCGGACCCCGGATGGCATTAAAAACAATGGCACAATCCTCGGCACTGCGGCAGATAGGTCCGATTTTATCCATGCTCCAGCTCAGCGCCATAGCGCCATGCCTGCTAACCCTGCCATAAGTAGGTCTGAGTCCGGTTACTCCACACCGGGTGGAAGGCGAAACAATGGAACCCCATGTTTCGGTGCCGATTGAAAAACCCACCAGCCCCGCAGCGGTAGCCGATGCCGAACCGGCTGAAGATCCACTGGATCCTTGTGCCGGATTCCATGGGTTTTTGGTGATACCCCCAAACCATACATCGCCCCAGGCCAGGGCCCCCATCGTCAATTTCGCTACAAGTACTGCCCCGGCTGCTTCGAGTTTAGAAACCACAGTAGCAGTTTCATTGATTGCCTGATCCTTAAAAGGCATGGCGCCCCAGGTGGTTTTGTAGCCTTCGACTGCCAGTAAATCTTTTACGCCATATGGAATACCATGCAAAGGGCCTTTGTATCTCCCAGCCGCAATTTCCTCGTCAGCCTGTTTTGCCTGCCTCAGGGCCAGGGTTTCGGTAATGGTGACTACGCATTGCAAAGTGTCACCATACTTTTTAAGTCTTTCCAGGTATATTTCAGTTAACTCGGTTGAGGTTATCTTTTTATTTTTTATCAGTGAAGCCAATTTCATAACAGGCATAAAAGCCAGTTCAGCATCCGATTGAGGTCTGGACAACTTGCTATCGTAAGACCAGAAAATGATCTCCTGCTGTTGTTCAAAAGTCATACCCGGCAAAATAGGATTGAATATAACAGCAGGCGGAATATCATTTTCGATGTCAAACTTTCGTATCCGCAGATAGCTTTTGAGATTGTCTTTTACTCCGGTTCTCAGGGAATCTCTCTCCGACTTTGTAAAGTGCAGCCCCATAACCTTTCCTGCAATGTCAAGGGAATCTTGAGATGCCGGTTCCTGTGGATAAATAAGGTCAGGCAATAACAGAAAAACAGGCAGCAGGAACAAGCTTTTCACACCTGGAGAAGCTTTCAATAAGTATCCGGAAAAGAAACAGGTTTTCATAATTACTACAATTCGGGTCATGACCCAAGTTAAAAGATAAATAGCATATTGCCCAAAATTGAAGCAAAAAAAGCGCTATGGAGCCTTTTATGTTGCCAGGCAGCACGCACCAAAAAGACTTCCTGATCCGATTCAGCTATTTTTTGATGAAAAGGTTGGCAATAAGTATGATAACTGCCGTCTTCCGAATTAAAAAGATGTGAGAAAATTGCTTACGGGAATTATATTGTAACCATCTGGTAATCAAAGATAACCTTTGCCTTACGCCATTGTAGCTTCATTCCTTGAGCCATATTACATTTTTTGTATTTTTGAAGTTTTCTTATATTTTTGAAGCTTCTCTTCTTTTAATTTTGTTATTAAAAGGATTGAAATGGTAATTGTTAATGTAAATAATATTGTATGAATTTTCCATTAGTGGCAGTAAGTGTAGTATTGGCCTATTTAATAGGTTCTATTCCAACAGCAGTGTGGGTAGGTACACACCGTTATGGCATAGATGTTAGGGAGCATGGCAGCGGTAATGCCGGAGCCACCAATACTTTCAGGGTACTTGGGGCAAAAGCAGGTCTTATTGTAATGTTGGTCGATATTATGAAAGGGCTGGCAGCTTCTTCTTTAGCAGTGCTGTTGTTTGCTATCAATGCTATACCACAGCATGACATAGTAGTTTTTAAATTAATTCTTGGCATTGTGGCGATTCTGGGGCATATATTTCCAGTGTACGCCAATTTTAAGGGAGGAAAAGGTGTGGCTACCCTATTTGGCATGGCATTGGCTATCAAGTTTCCGGTGGCGCTGATTTGTGTGGGTATATTTTTTATTGTTTTACTGATTACAAGATATGTTTCTCTGGGTTCTATTTTAGGGACCCTGGCATTTCCAATACTTATGACCATTCCGGTATTTTCCCCTGGTGAACCGGTATTGGTGGTTTTTGGATTTGTGTTATTCGCCATAGTTGCCTACACGCACAAAAAAAATATCAGGCGAATATTGAATAACGAAGAAAACAAAACCAACCTGCGCATTAAAAAAAGGTCCATGTAACCTAATGAAGATTTCAAACAACAAACCCAAACTAACATTCAAACAAAAAAATGCCATTCCCTGAATTGGGGAGTGGTTTTTTTGTTGACTATTATCAAACATAAAAGTATGAGTACGGCAATTAACAAATATATCGGGCAACATCAGCAAAGATTTATCGATGAATTGTTCGATTTACTTAGAATACCCTCGGTCAGTGCAGACAGCAAGTTCAGGAATGATGTGCTCGAGGCAGCGAATTTTGTCAGGGACAAATTGCTGGCGGCAGGGGTCGATGAGGCTGAGGTAATCACCACCGCAGGGCATCCGGTGGTTTATGCGGAAAAAATACTTGATCCGGTCCTCCCAACCATTTTGGTTTATGGCCATTATGATGTGCAACCCGCTGACCCGTATGAGCTATGGGACTCTCCCCCCTTTGAACCGGTGATTAAGGATGAGAACATTTATGCCAGAGGGGCAGCAGATGATAAAGGGCAATTTTATATGCATGTGAAAGCATTTGAGGCTATGCTACAGACCGGCGGCCTTACTTGCAACGTTAAGTTTATGATAGAAGGGGAGGAAGAAGTAGGGTCAGAAAACCTGGAGGATTTTCTGCAGGAAAACCAGCAGAGGCTTAAAGCAGACGTTATTCTGATATCAGATACTAGTATCATTTCCACTGAGACCCCATCCATTACTATAGGTTTGAAGGGACTCAGTTACCTGGCTGTGGAGGTAACCGGACCTAACCGCGATTTGCATTCCGGTGTGTATGGTGGTGCGGTAGATAACCCTATCAATGTACTGTGCAAGATGATAGCTTCCCTGAAAGACGAAAATAATAAGATCACAATTCCCGGATTTTATGATAAAGTAGTAGCATTATCGGAAGCAGAAAGGGCGGCGCTCGCCAAGGCGCCATTTGACCTTGCTGCCTACATGCAGGATTTGGGATTAGAGGCAGTGGACGGTGAAAAAGGCTACTCCACACTTGAAAGAACAGGTATCAGGCCTACGCTGGATGTGAATGGGATGTGGGGAGGTTACATTGGAGAAGGCGCCAAGACGGTCTTGCCTGCCAAAGCTTTTGCAAAAATCTCCATGAGGCTTGTCCCTGACCAGGATAGTGACGAAATCGCCAGGCTTTTTACAGCGCACTTTATGTCCATAGCCCCGGCCACCGTAAAAGTAAAAGTCACGCCTCATCACGGTGGTAAACCTTATGTGACCCCGTTGGACTCCATTGCCTTTCAGGCAGCCAGTATGGCCTTCGAGGAAGCCTGGGGCAAAAAGCCGGTACCCACAAGAGACGGAGGTAGTATCCCTATTGTGGCGCTGTTCGATGAAATATTAAAAATCGACACAGTTCTAATGGGTTTTGGCCTGGACTCCGATGCCATACATTCCCCGAATGAGAAGTTCGGCGTATTTAATTTTGTAAAAGGAATCGAGACCATTGCATTGTTTCACAAACATTTTTCAGCCTTGAAAAATAAATTATAAGTAAAAAGTCTCTGTATAAACTATTTTTTTTTTACAACGTTTTTCAAGTATTGGTGATCACTTATTGAAAATGATAGGAAGGACAAATTTTTTACTAACACTGGCACTGATTTTAGTTAGTTTGATCGGACATCCCCAGGTAACAGAACCAGCCACCTGGTCGCATGAATTATCTGACGGGAGTGTAAAGGTGGGAGAAGAAATAGATTTAATATTCAAAGCAGAAATTCACCCCGATTGGTATTTATACTCCTCTGATTTTGAATGTGACATAGGTCCGATGGTAACTACATTTACTTTCGGGGCGTCTGACGCCTATACACTCGTCGGCAATATTCAACCCATCGATGCCAAAAAGAAATACGATGAGATTTTTGAATGCGACTACACTTATTTTAAAGTAAAAGGTGAATTCAGGCAAACCATTAAGGTCTTAAAGCCGGGATTAGTGATCAACGGCACTTACGAATACCAGGTTTGTACGGATGTAGATGGTAAATGCATACCGTTTGAAGAAGAATTTACTTTTGGCAATATTGAGGTGATTGCGGCTAAAACAACGGAGGAACCGGTTAAAACAGGAAAAACCAAAGAACAAAAATCCGGTGAAGTTACCGGTGAAGCCAAGACCCCGGAGGTAAGCCAGAATGATCAACAGCCTACAGCCCAAAAGCCTCCGGTATCTGACAGCCGGGCTATTAACGAAGTGACAGATGATAAAGAAAAAGAGGATAAAGAAAGAAATTTTAACGCCGGTACAGAGGTAAAAAAGCAAACGGCAAACGCAGATCGCCAAGAGGAGGTTGGTATTCCTGTAGTTGCTATGGAGCCCTTTTTTGATAAACACTATCGACAGACCCAGGAGTCATATTGGTGGTTTATGGTGGCTGCATTTTTAGCTGGACTGGCCGCTTTACTTACACCATGCGTATTTCCTATGATTCCCATGACCGTCACCTTTTTTACCGGTGGTAATAATGGAAAATCAGGCGGTACCGGCAAGGCTTTGTTTTACGGCCTTTCAATTATATTGATATACACGTTTATAGGGTCACTTGTTGCCCCTTTAATGGGCCCCGAAACGGCCAATGACCTGGCAACCGAGTGGCTTCCCAACATTATATTCTTTGCCGTATTTCTGTTTTTTGCCTTGTCATTTTTTGGCATGTATGACATTGTGCTGCCCAGTGCATTTGTAAATAAAATGGACAGGCAGGCTGATAAGGGAGGGTTTATCGGCGTATTTTTTATGGCCTTTACCCTGGTATTGGTTTCATTTTCATGTACAGGGCCCATTGTAGGCACTATTTTAGTAGAAGCTGCCGGTGGACAGGTATTAAAGCCCATTTTGGGCATGTTGGCTTTTTCAATGGCGTTTGCCATCCCTTTTACCTTGTTTGCCATTTTTCCGGGATGGCTTAATAGTTTACCAAAATCAGGTGGATGGTTGAACTCGGTAAAAGTGGTTTTAGGATTTCTCGAACTGGCACTTGCTTTCAAATTTTTAAGCATTGCCGATCAGGCCTTCCATTGGGGAATTCTGGACAGGGAAGTGAATATTGCCATTTGGGTAGTTATTTTTTCTTTGATGGGCTTTTATCTTTTGGGTAAAATCAAATTGCCCCATGACAGCGAATTAAAATATATCAGTGTGCCGAGGTTGTTGCTGGCAATTATTACCTTTTCATTTGTGGTATACCTTGTGCCCGGCATGTTCGGGGCGCCTTTAAAGACCCTGGCGGGTTATCTGCCACCCATGTATACCCACGATTTTGACGTGGCCGGTATTATCAGGGATTCCCAGTCAACTGATGAAGATTCATTTTATGAAAACTGTGATAAACCTAAATATGCTGATTTCCTGCATTTACCGCATGGGTTAAAAGGATACTTTGATTATGAACAGGCACTGGCATGTGCACAGGCTCAAAATAAACCTGTATTTATTGATTTTACGGGGCATGGTTGTACGAACTGCAGGGAAATGGAAGCTGCTGTCTGGTCCGATCCCAGGGTTTTGGAGAAGTTAAAAAATGAATTTGTGGTGGTGGCTTTGTATGTCGATGATAAAACTACCCTTCCTGAAAGTGAATGGTATATATCGGCCTATGACGACAAAGTTAAAAAGTCTATCGGAAAACAAAATGCAGACCTGCAAATCCAACGTGCTAATAACAACGCCCAACCTAACTATTTTGTAATTGGCCACAATGAAAAAGCGCTCACGGACCCTATTTCTTACAGCAGGGTTGATGAGTTTGTAAATTTTCTTGACGAGGGATTAAAGAACTTCAGGCAGCAGGAGTTAGCATCCAAAAGATAAAATTTGATCTTATTAATGTCAGTGGGACAATAAAAAACACAAATTCTCATTGTGGTATTACATAACTGTGAATTTTAGTATATTTTACACTGATTATTGAAGATTATCTGTTTATTTAGCTAACAGTAAGAAGTTTATCAAAAAATTTTTCAAAGTAATGAGGAGAAGTCTTGTAGTGTTTGGCGCTATTTTGGGAGCGGCATCAATATTTTATTTTTTGAATGAAGATGAGAGCCAAATAAAGTTCCAGGAAACTGCTATTGAGCAAGTGGTTGATTCTGTAAAAGAGGAAATTCCCGAGCCAAAAAAGTTGTATGGTATAGTAGTCGATGACCTGAATATCCTGGAAAAAAAAGTGAAAAGGAATCAGAATATCTCTGAGATACTTGCTCCTTATAATGTTAAACCCGCCAAAATTTATCAACTGGCTAAGGCGTCAAAGGAAATATTTGATGTAAGAAAGCTGGCTACCAACAAGAAATATACCCTCATTTACAAAGCCGATTCAGTTCCGGAAGCCAAAGCGTTAATCTATGAACCCAATCCGATCGACTACGTGGTTTTTAATCTGGAAGATTCTGTTTCGGTAGAATTGAAACAGCGGGAGGTAAAGATCGTGGAAAAATCCATGGCCGGTGAGATTGAATACTCACTGGCAGAAACCATGGAGAATTTAAGTGCGAGCCACCGGTTAACCAATGAGTTTGTTGACATTTTTGCCTGGCAGATTGATTTTCAGCGGCTGCAAAAAGGAGACAGGTTCAAGCTGATTTATGAAGAAAAGCTGGTTGATGGCATACCGGTCGGTATCGGAAATATCAAAGGAATCCATTTTGAACATTTTGCTAATGAATACTTTGCCATCGCCTTTGATCAGGGAAATGGCATTGAATATTTTGATGAAGAAGGGCAAAGTCTGAGAAAGGCGCTGTTGAAATATCCTATTAAATTTACAAGAATCAGCTCCAGGTACTCGGGAAGAAGGTTCCATCCGGTACAAAAACGGTGGAAGGCGCACCGTGGTACTGATTTTGCCGCTCCCCGGGGAACTGAGATTCGTTCGGTTGGTGACGGCATTGTGGTAGCTGCAAAATATGGCAAATACAACGGTAATTTTGTAAAAATCAGGCATAACAGTACCTATACCACCCAATATTTACATATGTCTAAAATTGCCAGAGGCATCGAACCCGGTGTGAAGGTTAAACAGGGACAGGCTATCGGATATGTGGGAAGTACCGGTTTGGCCAACGGGCCGCATTTATGCTATCGCTTTTGGAAAAATGGTGTGCAAATAGATGCTTTGAAGGTTAAACTACCTTCGGCAAGTCCGGTCAATGAAAAAGATATTGTTAAGTTTCAATCCACCAAAGATAGAATTCTCAAGCTACTGAATGATATTGATTACGCGGATAAAGTGGAGCCTTTATTAGCGCAATCCGAGGTTAAGTACCCCAATGCCTATTGACTGTTTTAGATGATTTAATTTTACATAACAACAAAAGAAATGTAAAGCAAGACAATATAGGTCTTGCTTTTTTTGTTTAGATTTATTGAAGGTATTTTTAAATCAATTGTTCGTGCGGTTCTGGTATTTTGCCCTTGTGGCTGTATTATTAAACCCTGCCGTATCACAGGGTCAAAAAGTAGCCTTGGTGCTAAGTGGAGGAGGGGCAAAGGGATTAGCCCATATTGGCGCTATTAAGGCCCTGGAGGAAAATAATATCCCAATAGATTATGTAGTAGGCACTTCTATGGGGGGCATTGTTGGAGGAATGTACGCCGCAGGCTATTCCATGGTAGAAGTAGAAGAAATTGTAACCCAATCTTATTTTCAGCAATGGTTAAGAGGCGTTTTGGGGGATAAATATGCCTATTTTTATTCACAGCGTGATGTAAACCCTTCAGTGTTGACACTTGATTTGTCAGTAGATTCTGCTTTTACCACCTCACTTAACACCAATCTGGCCAGTGATCTGGCTATCAATTTTGTTTTCGCAGAAATGCTGGCCCAAGCCTCTGAAAAGGCCCATTATAATTTTGATAGTCTCATGGTACCTTACCGGGCGGTGGCAGCCGAGGTCTTTACCCAAAAGGTGGAAGTGTTGAAAAGCGGTTTTTTAAATAAAGCGATCAGGGCTACCATGACAGTTCCCCTCTTTTACAGGCCAATCCGTATCAACAAAAAGTATTTGTTTGACGGCGGTATTTATAATAATTTCCCGGTGAATGTGGCCGAAGAAGATTTCAATCCCGATTATGTCATTGCTATAAATGTTGCCAACACCAAATTTGAAGATTATCCGTACCGTGAAGATGACCAGATACTGGCCGAGTCCCTGGCTTTCATTTTATTGGAAAAATCAGATCCCACAGTGGTCGGTGAAAATGGTATCTATATAGAACCCGACCTCGCCAATAACTCATCACTTGATTTTCAAAATGCCAGGGCCATCATTGACAGCGGTTATGTGATGGCCCAGAGAAAGATCGCCGAAATAAAGGATAAGATAAAGAGGGAAGTTACAGTTGAGGAAGTGGCCAGGAAAAGAAATCACTTTAAAAGTGATTTCAAGCCCTTGTATTTCGGTGAAGTCCGCCTGATAGGATTTAATGCGCCACAAAGAAAGTATGTACGGAAACTGTTTAATATTAAGGAGGAAAAACTGAATCTGGAGGCCATCAAATCAGGGTATTATAAGCTTGTTTCTGAAAACTATTTTAAGAATATTTTCCCAAACATTGTCTACAATGAGTCCACAGGACTGTTTGATCTGGAAATTTCGGCCAGGAGAATGCAGAACTTTAAAGTAGAATTGGGCGGTAATATATCGACACGCAGCATCAGCCAGATATACCTGGGCCTGGAATATAATCACCTTAGCGCTTTTCTTAACAGTTATAGCCTTAATTTTTATACAGGAAGGTTTCACCAATCGATCCAGGCTAAACCACGATTTAATGTTCCTTCGAGAAATTTGTTTTATCTGGAGCCTGAGTTTACGATAAATACCTGGAACTATATTGACGCCCAGGATTTGGTCCTCGGAGGAAACCCGACCACGGTGCTCGACCAAACCGACAGAAAATATGGCCTGAACATCGGTGTTGCTGCCGGAACGAAAGGAAAAGTTTTATTGCAGGGAGCGTTTTTTAACAATACAGACAAATTTAGCAATAAACAGGAACTGGTTACTTCCGACACACTCGATGTTTTGAATTTCAAAGGTTTCAGATATGGTGTAGGCTATTCCAGAAGCACACTTAATCGCAAACAATATCCGGATGCGGGCTCTGCCTTCAGTTTAAACATCGATTATTTCAATGCCCGTGAGAATTATGAACCAGGCTCCACCTCGATGGTAGCATCATTGCAAAGAAAGAAAAGGGAATGGTTCAGATTTAAACTTACCGCTGAAAAATATTTTAAAGCAAGCTGGTTTCATTATGGGTTTTATCTTGAGTCGGTATTTTCCAATCAGCCCTTTTTTGCTAATTATACCGCTACCCTGGCAAATTCTCCCGCCTTTTATCCTTTACAGGATAGCAGAACCCTGTTTTTGAGAAATTTTCGTGCTTTTAATTATGTGGCCGGAGGTATAAGGAATGTGTTCAACCTCAACAGGTCCCTGGATCTGAGAATTGAAGGTTATGCCTATAAGCCGATACGGGCAATAGTAGAAACCAGCAACCAGGAAGCAACTTTTGATGATGAGTTAACAAAAATTTACCTGACAGGCAGCATTTCAGGGGTATATAAAAGTCCGTTGGGGCCCATCAGCTTAAGCCTCAATTATTATGATGATTCACAGAAAAGGTTAGGCGCACTATTGCATATAGGCTATTTAATATATAATAAAAGATCTACTGAATAGGACTTTTTCAATTTTCCTAATCCTTTTTTTATAATATCCTTCAATTAATATTGGCTGTAATGTTCTCACCTTATTTAAATACGATAATGTGGCACCAATCTGTATTTTTAGGTTATGGGAATGAAGTGCATTTTACCGGGAACCTGGGTTTTTAGGTCTGCAAGGAAAATTGTGCTTTTCCGAGGGCTATTGTTTTTCCTGATGATAAGTGCCTCAGAATCAGCGTTGGCTTTACATGATTTTGAAAAAAAGCCGGGGTTAATGCAGGACACTCTGATCAATCTGGTTGGCAAGGTTTTAAATGCGGAAACCAAGAAACCGGTACAGGCACAACTAAGATTCTTCCGGCTTCCTTATGGTGGAAATGTTGGAATTTCAAAAGTCAAAAACAATGAAGGCGACTACAGGCTTACATTGATGAAATCCTATAAATATACTATCACTTTAACTGCAGATGGATATTTATCTAAAAACGAGGTAATTGATACAAAAAAACCGGAGGATGTAGATCGCATACTCAGGGACTTTTATATGGTGCCAACCGGAGTGGGGCAAACCCTTAGGCTAAAGTCCCTGATCTTTGAGCAAAGCAAAACCAGTATTACCTCTGAATCCTATGCCGAGTTAAACCAACTGGTAGAAATCATGAAAAAAACCCCCTCCATGGTAATTCAATTGGAAGGCCATACCGACTACAAGGGAAGGGCTTCTTTGAACATGAAATTATCACAATCCAGGGTAGAGGCGGTGAAGGAATACCTGGTAAATAAGGGTGTAAAAGCTAAAAAAATTAAGTTAAAAGCCTTTGGGGGCAGCCAACCACTTTCACGGGAGGCAGATGATGAAAAAAGACGGATAAACCGCAGGGTAGAGGTAAGAATTTTGAATATTTGACAAAGAATTCTGTAATTTTTTGTTTTTAAGCTTTAAAATATAATTTCCTTACTGGCAAATTAATAATGTATATTTTATATTTTTGGGAGTATCACCCTAAAAGATATCCAATTTTATGTTAAGGAAGTTTTATTTCTGCCTTTTGCTAGTCCCAATTTTTCAAGTCAAATCTCAGGAAATTCAGTGGGCTACGAAAGTAATTGAGTTTTCATCGGAATTAACCAGCGTTCAGTTTTCAGCAAATCAAATTTTAGGCAGACCGACGGCCTTACCCAGTGGTGGTGAAAATCCAACTGCCTGGACTCCCTCTAAACCCAATCGCCAGGAATTTATCAAGGTAGGTTTCGACCAACCGATGCCTGTTGAACAAATTGCCATTGGTGAGTCTTATAATCCTTCGACAGTTAAGGAGGTCTATGTGTATGATACAGATGATAAAGAATACCTGGTTTTTACCCTGACTCCGGAAAGCAAGCCAATGAACGGCAGGATGCTGACCATTTTCATCGATAAAACCCCATATAATGTGAGCGCTGTTAAAGTGGTGTTTGATGGTAAAACGATTGAAGGCTATTTTAGTATTGACGCCATTGGCATATCGGGGTCGAAAGTACCCGTCGAAGCAAAAATAAATGTGGCTGAAGATATACAGGAAGGTATTATTCCTGAAAAACTAAACGACAGTATCAACAGCCCCTACAAGGAATTGAGACCGCTTATTTCTCCAGATGGCAAAGAGTTATATTTCAGCAGAAGAAATCATCCCGATAATATTGCCGGAACCAGCGATGAAGAGGACATCTGGGTTTCAAGGCTGGATACAGTAACCGGTGAATGGACCAAAGCCGTCAACCTTAGCCGGCCACTCAACAATAAACACCCTAATTTTGTAAGTGCTATTACCCCTGATGGTAACTCCGTAATGTTGGTGCTTGGCAATAAATACAACGAAAATGGCAAGATGTCATCGGGTGTTTCCATCAGTACCAGGATTGAAGACGGCTGGAGCGAACCGAAGAATTTTGAAATAGAAAACGATTACAATTATTCTCCCAAAGCCAATTATTTCATGGCCAATAACAGGAAGGTACTCATACTTGCTGTCGAAAGAGATGACTCCTATGGCGACAGGGACCTGTACGTCAGCTTCTTAAAAGAAGACAGCACCTGGTCCGAACCGGTAAGCATGGGTCCTGTGATAAACAGTGCTGCGGAAGAATCAAGCCCTTACCTGGCTGCAGATGACAAAACAATCTACTTTTCGTCCAAAGGTTTCAGCGGATATGGAAAAGATGATTTGTTCATTAGCCGGAGGCTGGATGACTCATGGACCAACTGGACGGTTCCTCAGAATCTGGGGCCTGACATCAATTCTCCGGACGACGATCAGTTTTTTATGATTACGCCATCGGGTGAATATGCCTATTATTCGAGGGGCCATGTAAATACCGACCTGGATATTTACCGGCTGAAAATACCCGTGGTCTATAAACCGGCACCGGTAATCCTGGTGAAAGGCAAAGTAATTAATGCCAAAACCAATGAGCCGATTACCGCCAAAATTATCTATGAGCAACTGGATACGGGTGTTGAAGTCGGATACACCAATGCCGACCCGACTACGGGCGAATATCAAATTCTGCTACCGGCTGGCTCAAATTATGGTTTCTTAGCTATGAAGGAAGGTTTTGTACCATTAAGCGAAAATATTGATTTACAAGATTTGAAAGAATACAAGGAAATAGAAAGGGATCTCTACCTGGTACCTATGGAGGTAGGAGTACCATTCAGGTTGAATAATATCTTTTTTGATTTTGATAAATCAGTGCTGAAAAAAGAGTCATTCCCGGAACTAAACAGAATGTTGGAGTTAATGCATGAGAATCCGGATATGACCTTTGAAATTGCCGGTCATACGGACTGGATAGGCACCGACGAGTATAACTTTGGGCTTTCACAGCGCAGGGCCGACGCCGTTTATAATTATTTTCTGAAAAATGGCATTAAAAAAGAAAGATTGTCTCCGGTAGGATATGGTGAGTCGCGTCCTGTTGCCACAAATGCTACCGATGAGGGACGTGCAGAAAACCGGCGGGTAGAACTGATTATCCTGGAGAAAAACCCATAAAATTGCTTAACAATCCTGATCGGCTCCTCAAACCAATTGGGGTTTAAGGGGTTTATCTGATGTAATCAGTTAAATTGTTTTCGAATGATTAAAAAAGTATTGATAACCGGTGGCACAGGCCTTGTTGGGAAAAAAATCACAGCGTTCTTGTTGAAGGGCGGTTATCAAGTGGCCCATGTGAGCAGATCTGAAAAACCCGGGAAAAACCTCGAAACTTTTGTCTGGGATCTGGAAAAAAATTACCTGGACCCTGCAGCTTTGAATAAGGTGGATGCCATAATTCACCTTGCCGGTGCAGGAGTAGCAGATAAAAAATGGACGGATTCTTACAAACAGGTAATCCTCGAAAGCAGGACAAAGTCCACCCGTCTTTTGCTGGAAGCGCTTCAAAAATCCGATCATCGGGTGAAGGTATTTGTATCAGCTTCAGCCATTGGTATTTACCCCAATGATCGGGATGCAGAAGTGTTTCATGAAGATGGGCCCCATGCTACTAATTTTTTGGCGTCGGTGACCGCGGCCTGGGAGCAGGAGGTAGATAAAATTGCAGCCCTGGGGATACGCACCGTAAAATTCAGAATAGGAATTGTACTAAGTAATTCAGGTGGAGCGTTAGTGAAGATGGCACAGCCCATAAAATACGGATTAGGTGCGCCACTTGGAAGCGGAAAACAGTTTATGAGTTGGATCCATGAATCGGATCTTGGCAGCATGTTAATTTTTCCACTTGAAAACACTGATTTGCATGGTGTATACAATGCCGTAAGCCCTCATGCAAAAACCAACGCAGAGGTTACCAAAGCCATAGCAAAATCATTAAATAAACCCTGTTTTCTCCCAAATGTCCCAGGGTTTTTAATTAATTTGGCGATGGGAGAAATGTCTGGCTTGATACTTGGCGGCGCTCATGTATCAAGTGAAAAAATTGAAAAGGCCGGATTCGAGTTCCAATTCCCGGAGCTTTCCCTGGCGCTGGATGATTTATTGGCCGAATAGTCCAAAACACCCAAGGGGTATAAATCGTTCTAAAATTAAGTATGGATGTGAAAAATTGTTATTACCAGTGTAATATTTAGCTACCATTGGGCTTTCAATTTTTGCTGAATAATTCCAACTTTAAATATCCTTACTTCGGAGCGGTTGAATTAAAATGTATTAAGATGGATAATAGGAAAAACAAGTTAGCAGAGAACACAAGTTATTTTCACAAAGTAGAAGAGGAGCATAAAATCAGGCAGGCTTTTAAAGACCGTGACTGGAATGAGATAAAAAGCTCTAATTCGTGGGTGATATTCAAAGTGATGTCGGAGTTTGTAGAAGGATTTGAAAAATTAGCCAAGATTGGTCCGTGTGTTTCTATATTTGGTTCTGCCAGAACAAAAGAAACCCATAAATCCTACATAATGGCCGAAGAAATTGCCGGAAAACTAGTTCGGCACGGTTATGGTGTGATAACTGGTGGAGGTCCCGGCATCATGGAAGCCGGGAACAAAGGCGCGAGGAATGAAAATGGAAAATCGGTTGGTCTGAATATTATCCTTCCTTTTGAGCAAGACCATAATATTTATATCGACCCAGATAAATTAATCACGTTTGACTACTTTTTCGTAAGAAAAGTAATGTTTGTAAAATACGCACAGGGATTTGTAGTAATGCCGGGAGGATTCGGCACCCTGGACGAATTGTTTGAAGCGATGACTTTAATTCAAACCAAGAAAATAGGGCGGTTTCCTATTGTCTTGGTTGGAAGAAAGTACTGGAATGGCTTGTTTGACTGGATCAGAAATGTGATGTTGTTTGAGAAGAATATCGATGAACAGGATCTGGATCTGGTTAACCTGGTAGATGACGCTACCGAGGCTGTGAAAGTGATTGATGATTTTTATTCAAAGTATTTATTATCACCAAATTTTTAAAAGTGAAAGAGAGACAAAATTTGCTGTTGGGTTCGGTTATTATCTTATTGTTAAGTTATATCTTTTATGACAGTTATTTCCGGGGCGAGGTTACTCCACCCCGGGAGAAGGCAGTCTCTCAGGTAAAACCACTTAAATATAAGGTATACACTTTTGATATTCCTGAAGATTTGAATTTTGCAGGAGAACCGGTACCTGTTCATAACCCTGATATAAGGGAGCGATTTGACCGGGAGGTTCATGTCAATACTTATTGGAACTCCAGTACAGTATTTATGATCAAAAGGGCTAACCGCTGGTTTCCCATCATAGAACCCATCCTGCAAGAGAATGGGATCCCTGAGGATTTTAAATACCTGGCTGTCATAGAAAGCTCACTTACCAATGCAGTTTCCCCCAAAAAGGCAGTTGGTTTCTGGCAATTACTGGGTGGCACTGCCAAAGAGTGGGGGCTGGAAGTAAACAATGAAGTCGATGAAAGGTACCACCCCGCCAAGTCGGCCGAGGTTGCCTGCAGGTACGTTAAGAAGGCATACCGGAAACTTGGGAGCTGGACCAGCGCCGCGGCTTCCTACAACATGGGCGTTTATGGCCTGAGCAAAAGATTTAAAGAGCAAAAGGTAGACTCCTATTATGACTTGCTTTTAAATCACGAAACCGCCAGGTACGTTTTTCGCGCCCTGGCCCTGAAAGAAATTATGGAAAACCCCGAACGTTACGGATATGAAATACCCCAGGAACACTTGTATCATCATATCCCTTTAAAAGAGATAAAAATCACAAAGACAATACCGAGTCTGGTAGATTTTTCCAATTCATTGGGAATCAATTATAAAACCCTGAAATTGCATAACCCCTGGCTAAGGGCAAAGAAGCTTACGGTACGAGGAAGAAAAGATGGCTACATCATTGCCGTACCGGAGAGCGTTTCAGATGATTTAATTGCACAATATCAAAATCAAAAAATCCTTTATACAGGCGATCTGGCTCTATCAGAGGAAAAGGATGAACAGGCCGGATCTCCAAAGGATTTACAAAGCCTTAATACAAGACCTGAATAACAGGATTTGAATATTGAAAGGTCTTTATCTTTAACGTATTTCCTTATTATATTTACGCCTTCACAATCATGAAAGGCCCAACCAAATGACATCAAAATTAAAAAATCCGGCTGTAAATGTTTCTACAGCACCCTCAAATGGATTTGACCCCACAGGTTTTGATAAAATCGAAATATTTGGTGCCAGGGAGCATAATCTTAAGAATATCGACCTTGTGCTGCCACGGAACAAGCTGGTAGTGGTAACGGGTATCAGTGGAAGCGGTAAATCTTCTCTTGCTTTCGATACCATATATGCTGAAGGACAAAGAAGGTATATGGAAAGCTTTTCCGCCTATGCCAGGTCATTTTTAGGCGACCTTGAACGGCCGGATGTTGACAAAATCAATGGGCTTAGCCCGGTAATCTCCATTGAGCAGAAAACCACCTCACGAAATCCCCGCTCCACGGTAGGTACGGTTACGGAAATATATGATTTTTTAAGATTGTTTTATGCAAGGGCTTCTGAGGCTTTTTCCTATCTGACGGGAGAAAAAATGATCAGGCAGTCTGAAGACCAGATAGTTGACCATATCATAGGCAATTTCCATCATAAAAAACTTATTTTGCTGGCGCCGGTTGTCAAAGGTCGTAAGGGACACTACAGGGAATTGTTTCAGCAAATCAGGAAGTCAGGCTTTACTAAAGTAAGGGTCGATGGCGAGTTATCAGACCTTGCACCCAAAATGCAGGTAGACCGTTACAAGATCCATGATATAGAAATTGTCATTGACCGCATCAAAGTACAGGACAAAGACAAATACCGCATAGGCCAATCGGTGAAAGCGGCCTTAAATCACGGTAAGGGCGTCATGATGGTACTTAATGAAGCGGGGGATACCAGTCATTTTTCCAAAAACCTGATGGATCCAAAGAGCGGATTAGCTTACGACGAACCTGCCCCCAACACCTTCTCATTTAACTCCCCTTACGGGGCCTGTCCAAGCTGCAGGGGTTTGGGCGTCATCGAAGAAATTACAAAAACGTCCATCATTCCCAATCCCGAACTAAGTATAAGCCGTGGTGGTATCGCACCCCTGGGCGAATACCGGGACATATGGATTTTTAAAAAGATCGAATCTTTGCTTAAAAAGCATCAACTCAATTTATCCACCCCTTTGAAAGATATCCCTGAAAATGTATTGGAAACGTTGCTATATGGATCGGATATTAGTGTGGCGGTGCAGTCGGTCAAATATCCCGGAACAGAATGGCATACTAAGTTTGAAGGAATCATCAGCTTTCTTGAAAAACAAAAGGAAGGTGGCTCTGAAAATATCAGAAAATGGATCAGTGATTTTACAGATGTCAAAGTTTGTCCGGAATGCGAAGGTGCCCGGTTAAAAAAAGAGTCACTTCACTTTAAAATTGACGGGAAAAATATATTCGAACTGGCTTGTATGAACATCAACCAATTGCATGATTGGTTTATCGGTCTTGAGTCCAGGCTCAACGAACGCCAAAACCGGATAGCGGCTGAGGTTTTAAAAGAGATCAGAAAAAGGATCGGTTTTCTGCTGAACATCGGACTTGATTACCTGGATCTGAACCGGCCATTAAAGACACTTTCCGGTGGAGAGTCGCAGCGGATCAGGTTGGCGACACAAATCGGCACCCAACTGGTAGGTGTCTTGTATATACTTGACGAACCGAGCATCGGTTTACACCAAAGAGATAATATTAAGTTGATTGATGCGCTGAAATCCCTTCGGGATCTGGGGAATTCAGTTATTGTAGTAGAGCACGATAAGGATATGATGCTGCATTCGGATCACATTATAGATATCGGCCCGGGTGCCGGTCTTCATGGGGGGCAGATAGTGGCAGAAGGGAGCCCCGACCAATTCATTCAAAACGACAGTATTACAGCCGAATTTTTAAATAACCGGCAACAAATTGAGGTGCCTGCTTCGCGGAGGGAGGGAAACGGAAAATCAATTACCTTAAAAGGAGCAAAAGGTAACAACCTTAAGGACATAGATGTCGTTTTTCCCCTTGGTAAATTACTGTGCGTAACGGGTGTATCGGGAAGCGGCAAATCCACTTTGATTCATGACACCCTTTTTCCGATTTTAAGCCAGCGGATTTATCGTGCCAAAAGGAGCCCACTTGCGTATGAATCGATTGACGGGATAGAAAATATTGACAAGGTGATCGAAGTCGACCAGTCCCCTATCGGTCGTACTCCACGCTCCAATCCTGCCACCTACACAGGTGTGTTTACTGATATCAGGGCACTTTATAAGGAACTGCCAGAGGCCAAAATAAGAGGATATAAAGCCGGAAGGTTCTCATTTAACGTGAAGGGAGGACGATGCGAAACCTGCGAAGGCGCCGGCATGAAGCTTATTGAAATGGACTTCCTGCCCAATGTGCATGTACCCTGTGAAACTTGCCGGGGGAAAAGATACAACCGTGAGACCCTGGAAATCAGGTATAAAGGCAAATCTATCGCCGATGTCCTGGAAATGACCGTTGAGCAAGCAGTGAGCTTCTTTGAGCACTTGCCCAAAATCCTGAGAAAGATTCAGACCCTCAATGATGTCGGTTTAGGTTACATCACCTTAGGACAACATGCCACCACCTTATCCGGTGGGGAGGCACAAAGGGTCAAATTAGCTACTGAGCTTTCTAAAAAAGATACCGGGAAAACCATCTATATTCTGGACGAACCAACCACCGGGTTACATTTCCAGGATATTCAACACCTGCTTCACGTCGTCAATAAGCTGGTGGATAAAGGAAACACGGTTTTAATCATAGAACACAACCTGGACATCATAAAAGTTGCCGACTACATTATCGACCTTGGCCCGGAAGGAGGCGACCGCGGAGGAAAACTGGTAGTTTCCGGAACCCCCGAGCAGGTGATTAAAAATAAAATCAGCCACACCGCTAGGTTTTTGAAAGAAGAACTGGGCAGATAAACTAAAAATCAGAAATCCTCACCTAAAAATTACATGCCACAACTATCTTATTCCGATTTCGTTTTTATTTATGGTTCTGATATTTTTTTCATCAAAAATTGCAAAATAACTTGAACTATTCAATAAGAATTCCATCTTCCACCAAAAAAAGAATCGTAATTATCGGCGGGGGCTTCGGGGGAATACAACTTGCGAGGGGACTGAAAAATAAAGGTTTTCAGGTAGTGCTGCTTGACAGGCATAATTATCATACTTTTCAACCACTTCTCTACCAGGTAGCAACGGCAGGGCTCGAGCCTGATTCCATAGCAGGCCCTTTGAGGAAGCTGTTGCAACATTATAAAGACTTTTATTTCAGAATGGCTTTGGTGAGTGAGATTATTCCTGAAAAAAATATGATCGATACCACTATCGGGAAGTTGGAATATGACTACCTTGTAATAGCTGTAGGGTCCAAAACAAATTATTTTGGCCAGGAAGAAAGGTTTGACAAAGCATTTCCTTTAAAGCAAATCCCTCAGGCGCTGGATTTAAGGAGCCAAATCCTTCAGAATTTTGAGAAAGCAATCATGACCACCGATAAAGAAGAGCGGCAAAGTCTTAAGAACTTTGTTATCGTAGGGGGTGGGCCAACCGGCGTGGAAGTAGCCGGGGCGCTCGGTGAACTGAAAATGCATGTTTTGCCCAATGACTATAAAGAGCTGGATTTTGAAAAAATGAATATTTACCTCGTCGAAGGACAACCGAGGTTGCTAAGCGGAATGTCTGAAACTGCAAGCAAAAAGTCTTATGACTTTCTAAAGCGTTTTAACGTGACTGTGAAGCTCGGCACCATAGTAAAGGCCTTTGACGGGAAATTTGTGCATCTGGATGATGGTATGGTAATTCCCAGTCAAACACTCGTTTGGGCAGCAGGGGTTACCGGTAACATGATTGATGGCCTTTCTGAGGAAGTCATAGCCAATGGAAGAATTATGGTCGATGAGTTTAACAAGGTTAAAAGCTACGAAAACGTTTTTGCCATAGGCGATATTGCACTGCAAAAAAGTAAAAGCTTTCCGAATGGATTGCCTATGCTGGCACCCGTAGCCATGCAGCAGGGTAAACTGCTGGCCAAAAACCTGTGCCACTTAAAGAAAGGAAAAGCACCCTCACCTTTTCAATACCTGGATAAAGGATCGATGGCCACCATTGGAAGAAATAAAGCTGTGGTGGATTTGAAAGGTATAAAGTTCAGCGGGTTGTTTGCCTGGTTTATCTGGATGTTCGTCCATTTAATGTCTATTATCGGATTTAGAAATAAATTGGTGGTTTTCAGCAATTGGTTGTGGAATTACTTCACCTACGACCGGGGTACAAGGTTGATCATTCGGCCTTTTATCAGAAATCCGGAAAAGAAAAAACAGCAGGAAAAAGTGTCTGTGATCTGATTTACTGGTATTTCATAAAACACCCCCCTGTCCATAAATACAACCATTTATAAAATAATCCACCGATTCTCACGGCGAATGGTTAAATTTGGATTGAATTTGATCGTCAGGGATCTATGAATAAGACCAGATTATATTGGATTTGTCAAATTGGGGGATGGTCAATTTGGACATTTTTTAATCTGGGCATTAAAGCTATCACCGATGGTTTTGATGGAAAAGATTTGGTGGGCCCGGTACTGGTTTCCATATTTTCAATTTATTCCACACACATCTACCGCAATTTTGTTGTAAAAAGAAATTGGCTGAGACTCAAAATGCCAAAGTTGATACCCAGGGTGCTATTCATGATTGCCGTCCTGTCTTTGCTCAATGCCTTCTTTGTGGTATTGATCTACTATTTTATTGATCCCCTTTCATCTCAGGGAATAAGTTTTTTTGCCCAGTTTCTATTCCAGTTCGCAGCTTTTTCCATTTTGTATCTTTTCTGGAATCTGATCTATTTCCTGTATCATTACTTCGAAAACTACAGTACCACCCTGAAATTTGAAGCTACTATCAATGAAATAAAATTGAATAAGCTCAAATCCCAGCTTAACCCCCATTTTATTTTTAACGCTTTAAACAGTATTAGGGCGCTGGTGGATGAGGATCCTAAAAAATCAAAAATTGCCATTACGCAGTTATCGAATATTCTCAGAAATTCACTGATGATGGATGAGCGCAGGTTGATAAAGTTTAACGAAGAAATGCAAATCGTGAAAGACTACCTTGACCTGGAAAGCATTCGCTTTGAAGAAAGGCTCAGAACAGAATTTGATATTCATCCCGACTCCAACAACTTTGAAGTACCCCCACTGATGATTCAGACCCTGGTTGAGAATGGCATTAAACATGGTATCTCCAATCTGGTTGAAGGCGGGTTGATCAAGGTAAATACGTATGTAGATGGCGCAAAACTGAATATTCAGATACGAAACAGCGGACAATACCTGAACGGTGTATTGATGAAGCATGGTGGATATGGCATAGAAAATACAAGACAAAGACTTAAACTGCTGTTCGGTGATGAAACCTCATTTTCAATTTTAAATGAAAATGAAGATTTTGTATTAACCGATGTTGTAATACCTAAAATAACCTGATATGAACGCTTTGATAGTAGATGACGAAAGGCTGGCACGGAAAGAACTGGTATCTCTTTTGTCAGAACATCCGGATATAGAGATTGTGGGCGAGGCTATTAATGCCGATGATGCTTATGAAAAAATCAACACCCTAAAACCGGATTTACTTTTTTTAGATATTCAAATGCCTGGAAAATCCGGGTTTGATTTGCTGGAGATGCTGGATGCGGTGCCTAAGGTAATTTTTACCACTGCCTATGATGAGTACGCGTTAAAGGCATTTGAAGTAAATGCGCTCGATTATGTTTTGAAACCGATCCAACCCGAACGTCTTAATGACGCCTTAAAAAAGCTTTCAAAAAACCAACAGCAAGAGGAACAGCTTCATGCTTCTGTTCAAAAGGGCAAACTGGGGTTAAACGACCAGGTTTTTGTAAAAGATGGTGACAAATGCTGGTTTGTGAGATTGTCTGATGTACGGTTGTTTGAATCTGACGGCAACTATATCAAGGTTTATTTTGAACAGTATAAACCCATGATACATAAATCCCTGAACGCGCTGGATGAAAGATTGGATGACAGGACCTTTTTCAGGGCCAGCAGAAAGCACATTATTAACTTGAATTGGGTAGAAAACATTGAAACCTGGTTCAACGGAGGTTTAATGGTACAATTAAAAGGAGGGGAAAAAGTAGAGGTGAGCAGAAGGCAGGCAGCAAAATTTAAGGACATGATGAGTCTTTAACCGGCAAAGGCAGCGATGCTTAACCTCTTACCATGGAGATCAACTCATTTTCAATTTCCCAGTCTTTGGCCAGTTTTAACATAGCTGTCGCTTCCATTTCCGTGATATAACCCTTTTGATTATTGGCTTTCCAGACCATATCCAGATAAGAAAGCAGTTTTTTCTTGTCCGACCCTTTGAATACATCATTTAAATAAATCCTGGCCCGGTCAAAAGCCGTATAATAATCTTCCGAAATAAATTCATTAGCCCATTCAAGCTCAGCTTCCGCTTTTAGCTCCCGGGCTGTGTCATCCAAGATTTTCTGCTCATCTTCATCCAGTCCATGGTAATGGAAAATTACTGATTTTAGCAACAAAAACGCTTTTTTTTCTTCGCTGGACATGGCATTCATATTATGGGCTCAAATATAACAATTTTAATCTTTTTTTGGATAATTTTTTATAAAATGAAAAAATCCCGAATGATGTTGTCTGCTACCAGCTTACCCCTTGTGGTTAAATATATGACCCCGTTTTTTTCAATAATAAGCCCTGTATCGATGTACTTATCAATGGTTTTTGCATGTGTTTTTGACAAGTTGACTTTAAACTGGTTTTTCAAAAAGTAAAGATCACACCCCCAGTGGGTTCTCAGACTGGTCAGCAAGTATTCGTTGGCTTTGTCTTTAAGCGTCAGTTTTTCAACCTGGCAGGGAATTGCGCCTTCATTTATTTTAGAAAGGTACAAATGATTGTTTGCGAAATTGGCTTGCCTGGAATTGCCATCAAATGAATGGGCACTTGGCCCTACCCCCAAATATTTTTTAAATTTCCAATAATTGCTGTTGTGTTGTGAATACATGTCTGGCAGGCAAAAGCTTGAAATTTCATAGTGTAAATATCCATTTTCATTTAAAGTCCGCACCAATAACTCAAATTGATCGACAACCATGTTTTCTTCCGGGGGATTCAGCTTCTTGTTTTTATGGCGATGACCAAATACCGTACGCGGCTCGATGGTGAGACAGTAGGCAGAAATATGTGGCACCATCAACGCCATGGCCTGTGCCAGGTCGCTTGTCCAGGAATCTAAGGTACTATTCGGAAGGCCATACATCAAGTCTATGGTAATATTGTTCAAACCTGAAGATTTGGCTGTACGAATCGATTCGATTGCCTCACGGGCTGTATGTGCCCTGTTCATAAATGATAGCTGTTTGTCATCGAATGACTGAACACCGATACTTAACCGGTTGATACCACAGGATTTGACAGCAGCCATTTTATCATAAGTCAGGTCATCCGGATTGGCTTCCAGGGTAATTTCAGGGCTGTCTGTTACATGATAGTTTGTATAAATTTCGGATAAAATCAGGTTAATCTGCCTTTTATTTAGCAGTGATGGGGTACCACCACCAAAATAGATCGTGTTGATATCTTCATCCTGCAGGTAATTCTTTTGTAATTTTAACTCCCGGGCAATCGCTTCTATCATGGCGTTGATATAGCCAGTATTTGTTGAGAAATGAAAATCACAATAGTGGCATGCTTTTTTGCAAAAAGGGATATGTACATAAATACCAGCCAATTAAATAATAATTTTAGTGTTATTTGATTTTCTTGCACTTTAAATGTTGCCCAAAGGTTTTAATTTTATATCATTTGAAAAAATTAATTTTCATAATAATATTTTCGGTTGCATTTATCACCCTGGTCAATGGTCAGCAAAAGTATTTTGTTGTCATTAAAAACAACCCGGACGTAACGCTGCCAGTGTCGTTTAAAGACCAAATGCTGGATTCTGTGGCATTCCCTCGTTACCTCAATAACATCTATCAGCAGCTCTATCAAAACGGATATATCGCTGCAAGCATTCAACCCCGGCGGAAGCAGGGAGATACCATCGAGTTGAGAGTCGAATCCGGCCCACCTTACAAGCTGGCTTATTTGAGAAAAGGCAATGTGCCGGAGGAATTACTGACTAAGATCGATTACCGGGAAAAGTTCTTTTTAGATAAACCTTTTAACTATAGCCAAATTGCAAGATTGTTTAACCGGCTTTTGGCTTACACAGAGAATAATGGCTACCCTTTTGCCTCTATAAAGCTTGATTCGCTCGCCTTAAATGATCATGAATTCAGGGCCAGTATCAAGTATGACCCCGGGCCGTACATCACTTTTGATACCATCAAAGTGGAGGGAACCTCCACAACAAAGTTGACATTCCTTTCCTCCTTTTTAAAAATAATGCCAGGTAAACCCTTCGAATTTGATAAAATAGACCGCGCCACAACGAGATTAAGCAGGTTGCCTTACCTGAAACCGGCAGATGCGGGTTATGTTACGTTTCAAAACAATCAGGCCACTTACCATCTGAATTTAGAAAGAAGAAAAGTCAACCAGCTAGATGGAATAATTGGTGTACTGCCCAATGAACGCGAGGGTAACAGGTTATTGATAACCGGGCAGTTCGATTTAAAGCTTCATGATTTGTTTTCATCGGGAAAGCGCCTGGAATTCACCTGGCAACGGTTACAGGTGCAATCCCAGGCATTGGACGTTGCCTATTTTCATCCTAATTTGCTCAGTGCCCCGCTCAGTTTTTCCCTGGGCTTTAATCTGCTCAAGGAAGATACCACCTTTCTGAACCGGCATTTTGATTTGCATGTTTACTTTGACCCCGGACGATCAGGTACCTATCATGTTTTTGTCCGGAACAAGTCGGCAAGTACCTTGTCCTCTCTCGAGTTTGCTGATACTGATGAGTTTCCCGATGTTCTGGACTTTGATTTAACTTCATACGGTCTGGGCTACCAATGGAGTAACATTAATGACATGATCGATCCAACCAGGGGAGTGAGTGTGCGTTTTGACGGACAATTAGGAAATAAACGTATCAGAAGAAATGCAAGTCTTAGCCCGGTGATTTATGATACAATTGATTTGAACTCTGTGCAATATCAATTGAATTTTGCTTTTGATCAATACCACCGCGTCGGCAAAAAATGGGTTTTAAACACCAGGTTAACAGGGGGCAAGGTGTTAAATGACCAGCTTTTCCTGAATGACCTGTATCGTGTGGGAGGGCTTAGAAGTTTGCGGGGTTTTAATGAAAACTTTTTCTTTGCTTCCGAATACCTGTTGGCCAATGTAAATCTGAAATACTACCTTGATCGACAATCCTTTTTGCTGTTTTTCTTCGATCAGTCTTATCTTGCCAACAAGGCTACAAATTTCGATATTACCGATTATCCTTCAGGATTAGGAGTGGGATTGAATTTCAGTACAAACACTGGGATTTTTAGTTTTCTCTATGCGCTGGGCAGGTCAAATGATCAGCCGTTTAGTTTTAGTCTTTCTAAAATACATTTTGGATATACCAGTAGGTTTTAAGGGGCTTTGATTGTATATATTTTTGAATAGTAAATGTTGCTAAAGTCATAGCTCTAGTCATACTATGACTATTACATTACGACTTCGAGCTATGCTATGACGCTGAATCGAAATTCAATGGAGTAAGTTTTTTATTTAATTTATAAATCTTTAGTGCTTGTAATTTTTGTTTAAACATATTAATTCTGATAAATTGCGAGTACATTTGGGGGAATTTATGCTTGATATAATCTTAACTTTCTTGTGGTCATTTCTGGTATCGGTTTTTGCCGTACCATCTATAATTTTCGTATCATATACCAAAAGGCTGCTGGATGAGCCCAATCACCGGACCATTCACGAATCTTTAACACCCAGATTGGGCGGATTGGCCATTTTTGCAGGATTTATGTCAGCCATTACTATTTTTGGCAACCTGACTTATGGGGTTCAGCAGCTACTGGCAGGCTGTTTGATTATGTTTTTTATCGGGGTGAAAGATGATATTATCAGCGTTTCCGCATTCAAGAAATTTTTTGTACAGTTGCTAGCCGCCGGAATTGTTATGGTGATTGGCGATGTAAGAATAACGAGCTTTCAGGGTATTTTTGGAATTTATGACCTCGATCCCGGCAGTAGTTACGCTTTTACATTCCTGGTAATCATTGGCATCACAAATGCGATCAACCTGATCGATGGCATGGATGGATTGGCAGGAAGTGTGGTATTGATCATATCACTGACTTTTGGCGTGTACTTCTTTTATTATGAAAACCCCTATGCTTTTGTAGCGTTGAGCCTCTCCGGGGGGGTAATAGGATTTTTGAAATACAACATTTATAAAGCCAAGATCTTTATGGGTGACACCGGATCATTGTTGTGCGGCTTTATCATTTCAGTTTTAGCCATCCGGTTTATTGAGATGAAAGTAGTAGAATCTGCCCCTGCCATTGCCATTGGCATACTCATAATCCCGGTTTTTGACACCTTGAGAGTATTTACGATCAGAATTCTGAATGGCCGATGGCCTTTTCACCCCGACAGAAACCACATTCACCACAGGCTTTTGGCCATGGGATTTTCCCAGGTGTCAGCCTTGTTGATCCTTGTTAGTCTGAACCTAATTTCCATAGGCTTTATGATATTGTTTGATAAACTCGGCAATTTCCAATTATTGTTTATCATGCTAGTATTTATGGTTTTTGTCAGCTTGTTGTTGGACTTTGCCGTAAGAGAAAGAAAGGAAAACAAGGTAAATGCCTAGGAAGCAGGGACTAATTGCGATTGGTGCTATCCTGTGGTTTATTTTTTTTGCCCCGTACGTCTGCCTGGGAGAGATGACAGGGGATAGCATCAAAGCAGACTTGAGAGAAGATTGGCTTATATATAACAACCGTTATAAAACCTATGCACCCTTTGTCGAGAACACATCCCCTTCTATCAGTAGTTTTAGTTTTATTTTGAATAAAACCAGCGCCAACAATTGCCATCTCATACTTTGTTTTCAAAAAGCGTCTTCACTATTCATAGAAAAGCAAATTGTGGGGTTTTATAAAGATGCCGGATGTATTACATTTGATCCGGATAGCCTGTTTGGTAGCTATAATAGGGAGGACTTGTTCGTTACCGTCTACCATAAGTCACTGGATCCCGGGAGATACAAAACCCTGCTGATGTCCAAAAACCTGTCGACTAACCACTCGGTCGATTCACTGATGGCCAAAATCTCGTCCAGGACCGATCCTTTATTCAAAAATTTCTACCTTTTGGCATTGTTATTATTCCTGATTATTCTCAGCGCCGTTTACAATTTAAACCCCAGAAATTTCAGAGAGTTCTATAGCCTGAGCAAAGTCTTCAGTATCAAACTGAGATACGATAACATCTCTACGTTAAAAACATTTAACTGGCCGAATATATTAATTGTATTTACACACTGCCTTCTTGTTTCCTACATGCTGGTTGTAGTGCTCACCCTGCTAGGTGAGCCACTTCCCTATTTGAAGGTCGGTATGGAAGGCTTGGGGGCTGGCATTTCCCGATGGATAAGCCTGGCATTAATAATATTTTTATTGTTGCTGGCAAAATATGTACTGATTAAACTGCTTTCAACTATGATGAATTTGAGAGAATTGGACCAAATTCACTTTTTTGAGTTTGTAAGGATATCTATTTTTATCTACAGTGCAGGATCAGTTTTTATGGTCATTCTTCTGCTGGCTTATTACCTGCCTGCACCCGGTCATTTTGTATGGGTAATCTATCTGGTTGCCTTTCTGTCAGTGGTGAGAATTGTTTTGTTATATCTTAAATTTTTAAGATTATCAACATTTAGAAATCTATATTTATTTTCATACCTTTGCACCACAGAAATTTTGCCACTCATAATTGGCTTCAAAATTTTCGTTTTAGATTTTTGATTTACGCATTATCGAGTTAAAGTTCAGGTGAAGATATGACAAGAAATACTGAAGAAAAACTACGAGAGGTAAGAAGTATTTTAGTTTCCCAACCCAAACCATCTAGTGAAAGATCTCCCTATTTTACATTGGCTGAAAAGTATGGTATAAAGGTTGATTTCAGGCCGTTCATTCAGATTGATCCGATAAGTTTTAAGGAGTTCAGAAAGCAAAAAATTGATATTTTGGATCATACTGCGGTTATCTTCACGAGCAGAAACGCTGTAGATCATTTTTTTCGTTTGTGTAGTGAGAGCAAAATTGAAATGCCTAATGACATGAAATACTTCTGTATTTCAGAACAGACGGCAAATTATCTTCAAAAATATATAGTAATCAGGAAACGAAAAATATTTACTGGTACGAGAACAGCCGCTGATCTTATAGAGATATTAAAGAAACATAGAAATGAAAAATATATCTTTCCGTGTTCCAACATCCGGAAAGATGATATCCCGAATTTTCTTAAAAATGACGGATATAATTACACAGAAGGAATAATTTACAAAACAGTAGCCAGTGATTTGTCCGATTTGGCAGATGTTAACTATGATGTTATTGCCTTTTTTAGTCCTTCGGGAATCAACTCACTGTTTGTGAATTTTCCGGATTTCAAGCAAAACAACACGAGAATAGCAGCTTTTGGGCCAACGACGGCAAAAGCTGTAAGAAAGGCGGGGTTAAATCTGGACATAGAAGCTCCACTACCCAATGCCCCCTCAATGACTGGCGCTATTGAGCTTTACATCAAAAAGGCAAACGGCATTTAAAGTAAATTCTTCCGAAAAATATAAAAACAATAGCACTTTTCTGACGTTCTAGTTGTTAGATCAAATAGAATCATTACTGAAAAATGTGCTATCTTTATAGACACTTGTTTTTATTTTTTTATGAGAAGGAAGTTTACACTGACTTTATGGGTTAGCTTAACATATATCGGCATGGTATCGGCACAGCAAGATGCCCAGTTCAGCCAATATATGTTCAACACGCTCTATTACAATCCGGCTTATGCAGGTGTTGAAGGTGTTACAAAGCTGACTGCCATTCACAGATCTCAATGGGCCGGATTTAGCACAACATTCGATGGAAGCGGAGGGGCCCCCAATACGCAGATGGTAAGTCTTAATACGCCCATATTAAGATTCAGAAGTGGCGCCGGGGTTCATGTTGTAAATGATGATCTTGGACCAGTAAATAATTTGGAAGCACAGGTTTCTTATGCTTATCATTTGTCGATCAAAAATGCCAAATTAAGTTTTGGTTTGAGGGCAGGCGTTTTTTCGCAATCAATAGATTTTGATCAGTACAGGGCTGTTAACCCCGATGATCCGATATTAAGAACAGGGCGGGAATCTCAAATCAGACCGGATATGGCAGCGGGCGCTTATTATGTTACCGAAACCTATTACGTAGGCGTTAGCGTAAATCACTTAATAGAAAGTGAATTCGATTTTGGGATAGACGCCTTAAGAAATCCTCTGGTAAATCATTTGACATTTACCGCAGGTTATGATTATGATTTTAATAATAATTTGATCCTGTCTCCTTCTATCATTGTAAGGACAGATTTTAATGCATATTCGGTAGAAGGTACAGTGATTGGCAACTATGATGATAAATTTTGGGGTGGGCTTGGCATTAGGCAATCAGATGCCGCCATCGTGATTTTGGGTTATGCCTTGGGTAAAGAAAAAGCATTCAGGATTGGCTATTCATTTGACTACATTATTGCCGGTCAGGATGCCAAACAACCTACTTCTCATGAGGTGGTTTTGAGTTATACTTTACCTGCGGTGCCTGTTGGAAGTAAAAAAATTATCAGGACCCCCAGATTTAGGCATTAAATTTTTGAAATATTAACCGAGAGAAAAAATAAAATATACGATTTATTCGTATTTAAATAGTGTGTGTAAGTGTTTTTATTAAAATTCTCTCTAAATATTACAACATACAGATTTCAGAATTTATTAGTGTGATAGCAAAACATTAAGTGATAATTTTGGACTTCTTTGCTTAGAAAGCAGGAAAATGGAATTTTTAAAACTAAAAGGTGTTATGAATAAAAACGTGATCAAAAAAATTCTTTGTTACCTTATTGTGGTAGGGCCCCTGGCATTACAAAGTTGTGGATTGCTTGGAGGAAGAACGGGCGACAGCAGGGGCGAGCTGATTGGCGTCCAGGGCAGAGAAGGCTGGGTAATGACCGTTCCCTACGGCATGGTGTCGATCCCCGGAGGAACCTTTCACATGGGGCAGGCTGATGAAGACATTGCGGCCACACAAATCAATTTTAACAAGCAAATTACAATCGGTGGCTTTTACATGGACGATACGGAAATTACAAACAATGAGTATCGCCAGTTTATGGATGCCATCATAGAAGATTCCTTGACAGTGCTGGGAGAAGATTTTGTGATGCAGGAACTTTATCCTGACACTACTGTTTGGATCAAGGATTTCACACATCACTTCGGTGATCCTGTTGCGGCATATTACTATTGGCACCCGGCTTTCGATAACTATCCTGTGGTAGGCGTAGACTGGGAAGCTGCCAAATATTTTTCTGATTGGAGAACCAAACACCTCAATGACTACAGAGTAAGTAGCGGCCTTTGGGCCATGCCTGATTTCAGGCTCCCTACTGAGTCAGAATGGGAATATGCTGCCAAAGGTGGCCGTCCTAATGCC
Organism: Agaribacillus sp. DX54; assembly: GCF_056858335.1. Classification (NCBI taxonomy): domain Bacteria; kingdom Pseudomonadati; phylum Bacteroidota; class Cytophagia; order Cytophagales; family Splendidivirgaceae; genus Agaribacillus; species Agaribacillus sp. DX54. The sequence goes on along the minus strand of NZ_JBXEQE010000027.1, from coordinate 14,063 downwards.
AAGTACCCTTGGGGTAACCCTTACATAAGAAATTCCAAAGGTTGTATGTTGGCCAACTTTAAGCCTGGCAGAGGTAATTATCACGACGATGGTCATGATTATACTTCGCCGGTAGGCTCATACTTTTCTAATGATTTCGGCCTTTACGATATGGCAGGCAATGTTTCGGAGTGGTGTGAAGATGCCTTTGATCCTGCGTCGTATCCGCTTGTATGGGACCTTAACCCCACATTTTTTGACGATAACGAGCCTAAAAAAGTAGTCAGGGGCGGATCATGGAAAGATATAGCCTATTATCTCGAGACCGGCACCAGGACTTATGAACACAAAGATTCAACCAGGGCTTACATTGGCTTCAGATGTGCCATGACCTACCTCGGCAGGTCTTCAGGAAACGAATTTTAATGAATATAACTGACATAGAAATTCTTTAGTTAATTATAAAATCTTAAATATTTATTACAATGAGCAGAAAAAAAGGTGGATTTTCGGAACTATTCTACAGTACTATCATGCCCAAGATATATGGTATCGGTGCCGCAATAGTAATCGTAGGAGCTTTATTTAAAATCTTACACTGGGAAGGGGCGGATGCCATGTTGATGGTTGGTTTGTCGACTGAGGCTATTATATTCTTTTTCAGTGCTTTTGAGCCAAGACACGCAGAACCGGATTGGTCAAAAGTGTATCCCGAACTTTCTGAGGACTACGATGGCCCTCCCGCACGAATATCATCTCAGGGTGGAAGCAATGGTTCCGTAACCAAGAAATTAGATCATATGCTGGAAAGCTCAAAAATTGGTCCTGAACTGATAGATAGCTTAGGAAAAGGCATGAAAAATATGGCTGCTTCAGCTTCGCAAATGTCTAATTTAAGTGAGGCTGCCGTTGCCACTAACGAATATGCCAAAAATGTAGAACGCGCTTCCAGGTCATTGCTGGATATGAATAAGTCATATGCCAATACCGTAAGTGCTATGGCAACCATGGCCGATGCTTCTAAGGATGCCAAAGAGTATCACTCACAAGTGCAGAGTGTTACCAAGAATCTGGGGGCATTGAATGCCGTTTACGAAATGGAATTACAGGATGCCAACAGTCACCTGAAGGCCATGAACAAATTCTACTCAAATGTTTCTGCTGCGATGGAAAGTATGTCGGAAGCCAGCAAAGAAACTGAAAAATTCAAACGTGAAATGTCTGGCTTGACATCGAACTTAACATCACTTAACCAGGTTTACGGCAACATGCTGGCAGCCATGAAAGTTGGGTAATTTGCGATTTATTTTTACAAATAATAATTAAAAAAGATTATGGCAGGTGGTAAAAAAGAAACCCCGCGGCAGAGGATGATAGGTATGATGTACCTGGTTCTTACTGCTTTACTCGCTCTCAATGTCAGCCGGAGTGTACTTGAAAAATTCGTTTTTATCAACAGTACACTGGAAAAAACAGTGGTTGAAGGACAAACCAAAAATAACGAAACCCTGGCCAGCATTGAAAAGCAGGTAGAAGATAGCGGAAACAGACCGAAGGATGTTGCGGTCATGAAAAAAGCGCAGGATATTAGAAAAAAAACCGGCGAAGTGCTTTCTCAACTGGAGACCTACAAAGATGAAATTATTAAGGCAACAGGAGGCAGAGATGAAGATGGAAATTTCAATGATGTTGCCAATGAAGAAAAAGTAGCCAATCTTTTACTGAAGGGAAAAGACCCAAAGGCCGATGAAATGAAAGAGCTATTAAATAATTATTCGCTTTATCTTTCTGAGGCTTCAGGATTGAAATTTAGTCCGCTTGCTTTGGATGCCAAGGATAATCCGGTTTTTGCCAAGAATGAAAATCAAAATAAAAAAGATTTTAAAACTGTCACTTTTGCGCAAACACCCATGTCTGCCGCACTGGCCCAAATTAGCCAGTTTGCAGCGCAGGTAGTTAATAATGAAACGGCGGCACTGACAAAATTAGCCACAGACGTAGGGGCTGCCGATCTTAAATTCGATGACATCAAAGTAATGGTAAGGCCTGAGTCCAAAGTTGTAGCGGCGGGCGCCAAATATAAGGCTGAAATGTTCATAGCAGCTTCTTCTTCAGCCGTAACACCTACCATGAAAAAAGATGGAAATGACATTAAAGTGGAAAACGGTATGGGGATTGTGGAATTTACTGCTTCCCCGGGAAAATACGATAAAGAAGGTTTGGCTAAAAAAACATATAAAGGAGAAATCACCATTACCAAACCTGGTGGAGGTGATACCACCTATGTGGCAGAAGTTGAATATTTTGTGGCCAAACCCGTTATCCAAATCCAGTCCGCTTCAGTCCAGGCTTTGTACTTAGGTTGTGGTAACGAGTTACAGGTAAATGTTCCTGCACTGGGAACTTCTTATAATCCTAACTTCAGCATAACAGGTGGAAAGCACTATAAAGGAAAAAACCGGGGTGAAGTAACGATCGTACCTAATGCTAAAGAAGTCAGAATGACGGTAAGTAGTGGTGGAAACAGAATCGGAACAGAGAAATTTAAAGTGAAGCCCGTACCAAAGCCTACTGCCGAACTATTTAACAAGGGTAAGCCGGTGAACCAAAAAGTCGGGGAAAAGATTTCCAATATGAGAAGTCTTAAAATCCAAGCGGTTGCCGAAGAAGGCTTCTCCACACTTTTGCCGAAAGATGCGCGTTATAGAGTTACAAAATGGACAATTACTTTGGCAAGGGGACCAAGGGCAGTGGGTTCGCCTATGAACGCTAGCAATCAGGAAGTAAACCTGACCAATTTGATGAGAAATGCAAAACCTGGTGACAGGTTGTCAATAGAAGTTAAGACTGTTAAGAGGAGAAATTTCAGGGATGATACAGAAAATACTGCGGTAACTAATAAATTTATTACCATTCCTCTTAACTAACATATAAAACACGGTGATATGATAAAAATGAAATGTGCACTATTGATGATCACGTTACTCCTGGCAGGAAGTTTTTCCTACGCCCAGGAACGTGAGTTGACGGTCAATCCGAATTCGGTATATCCCATACTTAATCATGATGTTATGTTTAAGAAACGGGTATGGCGAAGAATGGATTTGAGGGAAAAGCAGAACAGGCCGTTCTTTGCTTTCAACAATGAAATTACCAAAATCATCATAGAGGCGGTACAGGCAGGGATTTTACATCCTTATGCCAATGACTCTTTGAAAACCAGGATGTCAAAGGAACAATTCCTTGAGAACCTCAAAATGCCGGATTTAGGCGGTGGATTGACGGAAGAGGAAAAAGCTTTGGGCTTTGGTGATGATGATGGCTGGGGAGATGAAGGAGATGACGGCTGGGGCGACGATGAAGGTGGCGATGACTGGGGCAACGAAGAGGCGGCCGATGCTTCTTCAAAACCTTCGGATTACTTCTTCCCCAATGAAGTTTCCATTTTAGAGTTAATGGAAGATGTGATTTTTGACAAAAGAAGATCCAGATTATACTATGATATTCAGGCTGTGACCTTGATCATTCCGGCGTCAACCTTCGCATCCACCACCGGGTTGCAGAAGCAGATTGGAACTTTCAAATACATTGATCTGGTAGCCTTATTCAGAAGTATGCCCGAAGAAGCTATTTGGTTTAATCCTCAAAATAGTGCAGAACACAAAAATCTGGCCGATGCCTTTACTTTAAGGTTATTTAGCGCCAGAATGACTAAGATAGCCAATCCGGAAAATCTGGAAATTGTAGATATCTACAACAGAAGTCCGCGAGAGGGTATTATGGCTTCCCAGCATCTCGAGCATAAGCTGATGGAAATGGAGCATAATTTATGGGATTATTAAGGTGAATAATTTAGCTAGAGATATTTATTGAGGAGGTGTTTTCACCTCCTTTTTTTATGAAAGCGAAAATGAAATAGAAAGATTTGCGGTGCGTATTTTTCATTTTCATTTTCATTTTTATTTTAATTCTCATCCAATCTAATTACTTTTGACTGGCAAATAACATGATAAAGATTATTTGCTATGCATACCGACCCTTCTAAACTGCTTTACGAAGCCCTTACCTATGATGATGTACTGCTACTTCCGGGATACTCCGAAGTGCTTCCAAGAGACACGGAAACCAGTACCCGGCTTACCAGAAATATCAGGTTAAACATTCCTTTTGTTTCGGCGGCCATGGATACCGTTACCGAATACCAACTGGCGATTTCAATGGCCCTGGAGGGTGGACTCGGCTTTATCCATAAAAATATGCCCATCGAGCAGCAGGCTAACCAGATCAGGAAGGTGAAAAGGTCTCAGAGCGGGATGATTCTTGATCCCGTAACACTGGATATTAACTCCACTGTAAAAGATGCTGTGGACATTATGCGGGAATATAAAATAGGGGGTATACCGGTCATCGATCAGAACAATAAACTGGCGGGAATTATTACCAACCGTGATCTTAGGTTCCACAAGGATTTATCTTCTCCGGTGGTCGATATTATGACCAGGGATAACCTGATCACTGCAGATGAGGGTATCGATTTGAACCAGGCCGAGGATATCCTTCAGGAATACAAAATTGAAAAGCTGCCTATTGTCAATAAGAATGGCGAATTAAGTGGCCTGATCACCTATAAAGATATCCTGAAAAACATGGACCGCCCCAATGCCTGTAAGGACGAATACGGACGGTTGAGAGTGGGCGCTGCGGTAGGGGTAACCGAGGATATACTGGAAAGGATCGAAATGCTTATCAATGTGGGGGTGGATGTCATTAGCATTGACACGGCTCATGGACATTCCAAAGGAGTGATTGATACTTGCCGGCGTGTAAAATCAAAATACCCCGACCTGGAATTGATAGTCGGGAATATAGCTACCCCTGAAGCAGCCAAAGCACTGGCAGATGCGGGGGCAGACGCTGTAAAAGTGGGTGTTGGTCCGGGCAGTATATGTACAACCCGGGTCATTGCAGGTGTGGGTGTGCCTCAACTGACGGCTGTTTACGAATCCTCCAAAGCGCTGGAAGGCTCAGGTGTTACTGTTATCGCCGATGGCGGGATCAGGTTTTCGGGTGATGTGGTAAAAGCGATCGCTGCCGGAGGGTCCAGTGTGATGATTGGTTCCATGTTGGCAGGTACTGAAGAGGCGCCGGGCCAGGTGATTATTTACGAGGGGCGTAAGTTTAAAACATACAGGGGCATGGGATCGCTGGAAGCCATGGGCGAAGGCTCTAAAGACCGGTACTTTCAGGATGCGGAAGATGACATCAAGAAACTGGTGCCCGAAGGTATCGTGGGCAGGGTTCCCTTTAAGGGGTTGGTATCGGAAGTATTGTATCAACTGGTCGGAGGTCTGCGGGCCGGCATGGGGTATTGCGGGGCATCTGATATCGAGGCGTTGAAAAAAGCAAAATTTGTAAAAGTTACAGCCGCGGGAGCCAGAGAAAGTCATCCCCACGATGTTTATATTACCAGGGAGGCACCTAATTACAGCCGTAAATAATTCAAAATCATGGTGGACTACTTTTGAATTATGATTATACCCTATAAAAAATTATATTTTGTAAATTGGCGACTTACATTTGGGTCGCTTTTTTTTAATGCTTTCAAACAAACATATCGTAAGGATTAGCGTAATTGTTGCCGTAATTAGTTGGTTGTTTTTGCTAATTCTGGATTTATTCATCCTCTTTGAAATTTCTAACAGCATGAATGTTGGAATTCATCGTGAGGTATCCGCATTTTTGCTGGACTTGTTCTTCATATCTTTGTTTGTCTTTTACAAGATAAGGATCGAGAGGGCCGAAAGCATCAATTTTATAGATCTGCTGTGGCGGGTATTCGTTACAGGATTGCTGGCGACCATTGTGTCATTTGCTATCCGTTTTTTTTATCTGATGGTAGGGTCCTCAAATCTCGCTGAAAACCCTTACCTGATTAACTTTTTTTACCACATAAACCTTGGGTTAATATCTGCTTTCATCATATCGACCCTGGTTGTTTGGAAAAGATTAATCCTTTATCAGAAAACAAAAAAACTGCTCATACTTTGGCAGATATTTGAATATTCGCTGCTTTGCTCCATCTTGCTAAACTTCTTTGGCATTGAGGTTTTAGGTGATCTTGCTTACAACATCATTTTACTGACACTGTTGCTTTTAGGAGTAATATTGTCTGTTAACCTGAAATGGGTGGCTTACCTGAACTTCAAACAAAAATGGAAGAGTATCCTGCTGATCATCCTGGTCATACTTTATCTCGTTTATTTTTTTATAAATCTGCGGACCTACAGTGAAGATAACGGCCCCGTGATTATTACCGATTTGCTGGATAATGTTTTTGTGCGCGCACTATTTGGCTTCATTTTGACCTACTGTATCTTTTCATTGCTGGTGATCCTGTTTAACCTGCCCACATCGTCGGTATTTGAGCAGAAATTTGAAGATGTCATTAACTTTCAAAGACTAAGCCAATCTATACAGGGAGGCAAAAACGAGGAACAGGTTCTGGAAATACTTCTCGACAGTTCTTCCAGTGCTGTTTTGGCAGGTGCCGGTTGGATAGAAATTTTTAAAAATAATAGTGAGAATAAATATTTAAGAACCGATAACCTGGCCATAAAAGATATCAGGAGGATCAAAGAGGCTATCCGTAAAAGCAAAATTAAAAACCTCCTGGAAACGGAAATTTACAGCATTGGCAACGTCAACAAGCTTACGGCCAGTATTAAAGATACAAAATTCAGGTCTTCGCTGTTGGTTCCCCTTATTGTACAAAAAAGTCAAATCGGCATTATGGCTTTGTTGAAAGACGTAAATGATGGTTTCAACAAAGAGATCATCGATATCATCCGGACTTTTGCCAACCAGGCCTGTATTTCTATCGAAAATTTCCGCTTGTTGGGAGAAGCCATCGAAAACGAAAGGTACAAAGAGGAATTAAAGATCGCTAAGAAGGTTCAAAAAAGCCTGCTACCCAGCAATCTCATCAGCAACGCATGTTTTGACATCAGCGGATTTTCAGTCTCAGCCGATGAAGTGGGTGGGGACTATTATGACACATACCCGTTGAGTGATCATAAATATGTATTGATAATCGGTGACGTGTCCGGCAAAGGTACCAGTGCCGCGTTTAACATGTCGCAAATGAAAGGTGTATTCTACAGCCTGGTTCAGCTCGACCTGTCGTCCAAGGAATTTTTGATCCACGCTAACAATGCCCTGAGCAAGTGCCTGGAGAAAACTTCGTTTATCACCTTGTCTTTTTACATCGTTAATACAAAAGAGAAAACCATTGAGTTTTCAAGGGCGGGCCATTGTCCTACATTATATTATAACCATAGGAAGGGCTATGCTGACTTTTTTGAAAATAAAGGCCTTGGATTAGGTATTTTAAGAAACGATAATTATAAAAAATATGTGGAAGTCAATCACATCGACTATGGGAACGGCGATATAATGATGTTATATACTGACGGGATCACTGAGGCTAGAAATGAACTGGAAGAAGAGTTTGGTTATGAAAGACTTAAAACATTCCTGGATGATCATGCTTCCATGGATCCATATTCGATTCAAAGGGATCTTTTAGAAACTTTGTATACATTTGTAGGTGGTAAATCCCGTTATGACGATTATTCTGCCTTAATTATCAAATTTAAATAATTGTTGTAAAGAACACTTATGTTAATATTACGTTAATAACTCATGATAGATATTTCTAACAAAACCGAGGAGGACTTTTTGATTATCAAGCTGGAGGGAGAAGTTGATGCTAGTTCTTCGATACACTTAGATAAAGCCCTTCGCAAGGCAATCGAACAGAATTTTAAAAAGATTTTGATTGACTGTAATAATTTAAGTTACATTTCTTCTGCAGGTCTTGGGGTATTTATGTCTTATATTCAGGATTTCCAATCTCAGAATATTAACTTGGTGCTATTTGGTCTTAGTGACAAGGTGAAAAACGTGTTTGAAATTCTTGGATTAGATCAACTGCTTAAAATTTCAAAAAATTTGGAAGACGCTAAGTCATTATGCTAATGAAGTATAATTTTAAGGCACCTTGTAGCAAGAAAAAGCTAAGAGCAATCAGGAATTTTATAGGTAAAAACCTGAAAAAGCATAATCTTGATGATATAGAGATTAATATGATTGTTCTGGCGGTGGATGAAGTTTGTGCTAACCTGATTATACATTCTCATGATTGTGATCCTAATGAGTCTCTTGAATTAAATATGAATATTGACGCCAAGCACCAAGGGGTCACTTTCGAGATCATTGACCGGGGAGAAGGGTTTAATATTTTGAATTATAAAGAACCATCTTTGGATGATATTGTAAGAAATAAGAAAAAGGGGGGACTAGGGTTGATGTTGGTAAAAAGGATCATGGATCATATCGAGTTTAAATCATCCCCCAAGAAAAACGTCTGTAAGCTGTACAAAAAATTTGAAAACCACTGAATTTAATTATCATTAATCAGCATAATAAGTCGAGAATCAGCCAGTATGCCTGTATATTAATAGGTACTCATTAAAAAAATCACTAAAATTGTAGCGCTTTTATTCATTATTGCTTTCAATGGAAAAGGTAACAAAACTAGTTTTTTTAATCGTCCTGATCACTTCGTGCCAATCTACCAAAAATCCAACCCGCGGTCATGACTTCCTTTTCAAAGTTGGGGAAACACCCGTTACTTCAGAAGAGTTTTTATATGTATACAATAAAAATAATTTCAAAAAAGACAGCATATTTGACAGAAAGGATGTAGAAGAATACCTGGGGCTTTTCATCAATTTTAAACTGAAAGTGAAAGAGGCCCTGGCGCTGGACATGGACAAGGAGGCGTCTTTTAAAACCGAACTTGAAGGATACAGAAAGCAATTGGCCAAACCCTATCTTACCGAAAGCAAAGTAACTGAACAGTTGGTTCAGGAGGCCTACGACCGGATGAAGTATGAAATCGATGCCTCGCACATATTGTTGCGGCTGAATCAGTCGGCTGAACCTGAGGATACACTCAAAGCATATGACAGCATATTGAAGATCAGAGACAGGATCTTGCAGGGTGAGTCGTTTACATCAGTAGCCGAAGAAGTTTCCGAGGATCGATCAACCGGAAAAAATGGTGGCAGGCTTGGCTATTTCTCAGCATTGCGTATGGTTTATCCTTTTGAAAATGCAGCCTATACTACGGAAGTAGGAAATGTGTCCGAGCCGTTTAGAACAAGGTTTGGCTATCACATCCTGCTCGTCAATGATAAAAGACCGTCAAGAGGCAAAGTGAAACCGTCACATATCATGATCAGGAGCAATGAGGGCATGCCTGAGGATGTCAGGCGAGAAAACGAGAAAAAGATCAATAGGATTTATGAGCGTTTAATGGCAGGGGAAGCATGGCATTCTTTGTGTAGCCAGTTTTCACAGGATTTGTCATCGGCAAAAAAGGGAGGACAGTTACCATGGATAGGCACCGGAAACGTTGACCCGGCCTTTGAAGATGCGGCTTTTAGTCTGCAAAATCCCGGAGACATTTCAAAACCTGTACTTTCCCCTTATGGCTGGCATATCATCAGGCTTGAAGAAAAAAAGGGTATAGAACCATTTGAGAAATTGGCGGGGCCGTTGAAAGAAAAGATTGAAAGAGATAGCAGGGCAAACCTGAATAAAAAGATTTTAATCAGCCGGCTGAAGAAAGAAAATGAATATGTGGCTTATGAGGATAATGTGGACAAAGTTATTGCATTAGCAGACAACAGCCTGTTGTCAGGTAAATGGCAAATAGCCGAAGACCATCCCTTGGCTCCTGAAACCCTGTTTACCATCGAAGGTAATGTGATACAGGTTGATAGCTTTTTTCATTTTCTGGGTGAAAAACAGCGCCCCCGGAGTAGTACTTCACCGGAAACACTGATGAGGGACTACTTAAGACAATTTGAAGAGCAGACTTTGGTGGCCTTTGAAGAAGCCCATCTGGCCGATAAATATGAAGATTACCGGATGTTATTGAAAGAATATTACGAGGGGATCCTGTTATTCGAACTGATGGATCGAAAAGTCTGGTCTAAAGCCATGAAAGACTCCATGGGACTTACCGGTTTTTTTGACAAGCACAGGGAAATGTATGTATGGAAAGAAAGGGCTGAAGCCATAGTGGTCGATGCTGCTGCAAAAGACATACTGGAAGAAATAAGCGCCTTAAAAATAAATTCCAAGTTTGCAGTAAACACTATATCTTTATCCGATGATAATTCGGGAGGCAGCCATATATATGAGGAGGTCGATGGGTTAGTCAACCATCTGATGGCAGGTATGGGCGAAGAGATTCTAATTCAGTTTGCTCCGGGCAACGATAAAGGTGTGGCAAGCATTAAAGAATATATGATGGGCAAAGGTGTCATGAATGATCAAATAACTTTGCAAGAGACGGATCAACATGAGCAGATCACCGCCAAACTGCTGTCTTCTCAGGCGAAAAATCTGGAGAAACGGTTCAATACCAACGATGCCCTTGCCGTACAAATAAAGGAAGGCACTTTTGAAAAAGGTGAAAATGAAATATTGAATAAAGTAAACTGGGGGATTGGGGATTTTCCAATTTTTGAATCAGATGGTCGTTATTACCGGGTGATTATCCGGGATATACTGCCTGCTGCACCAAAGGAGTTAGATGAGATCAAAGGAGTCGTAATTTCCGACTACCAGAACTATTTGGAGAAAGAATGGATTAATGAATTGAAAGTAAAGTATCCGGTAAAAATTAACAACATTGCATTTGAAAAGGTCATTGAAAAGCTTCAAAAAAGCTAGGTTTTGCTTGATCCTGCTGGGGTATTTTTGCTTTAGCGGATGTGACTGGTTTAAATTTAAACAGGACTCGGAGTTCCAAAATACTACAGAAAAACCTGTTGCCAGGGTGTATAACAAATTTCTGTATCCCAGGGATTTAGAAGGGGTGATAGGTAAAAATATGTCCCAACGGGACAGTGCCAAACGGGTCAATAATTATGTCAAAAACTGGTTTAAAAAACAATTGATTATTGCCCGGGCAGAAAGTGAACTGGCGCTTGACCAGTCAGAAATTGAGAGAAAAATCCTGGATTACCGCTACGCCATACTGGCGCATGAATTCAAAAAAGAGTATGTGAATAATCATTTGGATACGCTTATTTCGGACAGTGAAATCGCGAGTTATTATGAGCGTAAAAAAGATAATTTTGTACTTAAACAGAATATTTTTAAAGGTGCCTTTGTCAAATTACCTGTAAATGCACCCAAAATACGCAGGTTCAGAAAGCTTTTTCGGGCTGAAAAACCTGAAGATAAGGAAGAATTGAGATCTTATTGTGTCCAATTTGCGTTAAACTATTCATTAGAAGAAGATGCGTGGCTGAATTTTGATGAGATAATTATTAATTCACCTTTAATGTCTATTCCCAATAAGGTACAGTTTCTAAGGAATAACAGCCACTATGAAGCAAAGGATGAAGATGGTATCTATTTTTTAAAAATAAATAGCTACAAAATATCGGATGAAATCTCTCCCATGGAGTTTGTGGAAGACCAAATCCGAAATATAATTTTGCACAAAAGAAAAGTTGAATTGATCGATAAGCTGGAGGAAGATATTTATAGTAAAGCAAATGAGAGTAATGAAATCGAAATATTTAATCAATAGATATTTATTGGGCAGTTGTTTGGTTTTTTTATTGGCTGTAAATCCTGTTTTCAGCCAAAACGGGGATTTGCAGGTGATTGATAAAATCATCGCAAAAATAGACAATTACATAGTGTTAAAGTCTGAGTTGGAAAATGCCTACTATGATTATTTATCAAGTGGGCAGTCGACACCCCCCGATTTAAGATGCCGAATCCTGGAGAGCCTAATTACCAACAAACTGTTGGTTGCAAAAGCTGAAATAGACTCCGTGGTGGTAGCTGATGAGGAGGTAGACGGCAATTTGGAAAGAAAACTTCAATACTTTATTTCTCAGATAGGCTCTGAGGAAAGGATTGAGCAGTATTATGGTAAAACCATTGAACAGTTTCGTGATGAACTAAGGGAAAGGGAGAAGGAACAGATGATCATCCAGAAAATGCAAACGATGATTTCCGAGGATGTTTCTGTAACACCGGCCGAAGTAAAAGACTTTTTTGAGTCTATTCCCAGTGATAGCTTGCCGTTTTTTTCTAAAGAGGTGACAGTGGGACAAATCGTTAAAATTCCCACATTGAGTGAAGCGCAAAAAGATAAATCCAAGCAGGAATTGCTGGGCTTGAGAAACAGGATATTGTCGGGTGAAGATTTTGGTACACTGGCCAGGAAATATTCACAGGAACCGGCGGCTAAGAATAGTGGTGGCGATTTAGGTTATCAGCCACGCGGGGTTATGGATCCGAAATTTGAAGCGGCTGCGTTGAGTTTGAAACCCGGCGATATTTCCATGCCCTTTGAAAGTTCATTTGGCATTCATATCGTCCAGTTGTTGGATAGAAGAGGCAATCTGTATCACTCGAGACATATCATTCTTATTCCGGAAACCACTTCTGAGGATATAGAGCGAACCATTCAGGAGATGGATAGCTTAAGAACGCTGATAAAGAATGATAGCATTACCTTTGAGAAGGCTGCTACGGAGCATTCGGAAGATAAGGGTACTTCTTCAAGTGGTGGTTATTTTCTTGACAGCAATGGGTCTAATAGCGTTTCCGTAAAAGAACTGGACCCTACTGTTTATTTCACCATAGATACGATGAGTATAGGATCCATAACTAAACCATTGACTTATAAAAGAGCCGATGGCAAGCAGGCGGTTAGGATTTTGTATTACAAAGACAGCAAAAGGCCCCATCAGGCCAACCTTAAGGATGATTACCAAAAGCTTTATCATGCCAAGTTAAATCAAAAAAGAAACAGAGTGATCGCCGAATGGTTTGACCAGGCAAAAGGGGAGGTTTTTATTAACATCGATGAGGAATATAATTCATGCGATATACTCAAATAATCACTTAATTGGAGGAAAGAGAAATTAAACAAATAGTATAATGAAAGCATATAGTTCCGACGTAGAGGCAGCAAACGCCTTGTTTGAAGGCTACCAGAAATTAAAAACTGAAATATCAAAGGTTGTCATAGGCCAGGATGAGGTGGTTAAGTTATTGTTGACCTCAATTTTTTGTCAGGGACATTCTCTGCTTGTCGGTGTGCCGGGCCTGGCGAAAACATTGTTAATTCACACCATATCATCGGCTGTAAACCTTAGCTTCAGCCGTATTCAGTTTACGCCTGACCTGATGCCTTCTGACATTTTGGGTGCTGAAACTTTAGATAAAGAACGTAATTTTAAGTTTATCAAAGGGCCGATTTTTGCTAATATTATTCTGGCTGATGAGATCAACAGAACACCCCCCAAGACCCAGGCGGCCTTGTTGGAGTCGATGCAGGAATACAAGGTTACTATTGCCGGAGAAGACTACGAACTTCCACGGCCCTTTTTTGTATTGGCGACACAAAATCCGATTGAGCAGGAGGGTACTTACCCGCTTCCGGAAGCCCAGTTAGACAGGTTTATGTTTAATATTTTACTGGATTATCCTACCTATGAGTCTGAAATTGATATTGTTAAAAGCACTACCAGCAGTGAAGTTAACGAGATCGATGAGGTAGTTTCAGGAGAGGAGATTGTCGGTTATCAACATTTGGTTAGAAAAGTCCCTGTTGCCGATAACGTAGTTGAGTACGCAGTGGGACTTGTTCATAAAACCAGGCCGTTAACAGAAATTGCACACGAGTACAGCAATAACTATCTGGAGTGGGGCGCAGGCCCACGGGCATCACAATACCTTATTATCGCCGCTAAATGTAACGCTCTTTTAAATGCCAAGTATTCTCCTGATATCGAGGACGTGCGGGCAGTGGCCAAACCCATCCTGAGGCACCGCATCGTAAGGAATTTTAAGGCAGAAGCCGAAGGAATAACCGTGGATGACATTATTGAAAAGTTGTTGTAGTTTTCGGTTGCTGTAAAAGTATGGTGCAAGCGTCTCGTGGCTGTTGTACAACCCGAGCATTAGCTGTATTTTTATTT